>CANNKH010000089.1 GCA_947504985.1 Methylococcaceae bacterium
CTGCTCGCAAAATACGGAGATCATGCACTAACAGAAAATTTGCACGATTGTCGAGAATGTCATATCAAACCTGATTGGTTACTTGTCTATCAATTGCAGCCTAATGAATTAGTACCGGCTTTATATTATTCGAGGAGACCATAATAAAGCGCATTTTTTCCTTGAACAGATACAAGAAACACAGTTTAAAAATCAATTCAAAATGCGCCCTTGTTGCGCTGTGAATTCTTAATTTGCACGATATCCAAAGAATTTTCTATCTCAATAAAACCATCAGCTTTCATGGCTTGATAAATTTCTTCGTAGGTTTTCCCGTCCCAAGTTTCGCCGGGTTCAATTACCCCTTTACCATCGCCTAAAATGCCATTGCCTTCCATTCTAAAAACCATCCATATTGGTTTTCCATATTCTAGTTTTGCTTTTAAATAGGCTTTATTCATCATCCCGTGCCGTCAACAATATCCTGATAAATAACCAATGAAAAAAGCTGTAAGGCGGATTCGCCGACAGGCAATCCGCCATTTCGGTATGCACCGATGGCGTTTTGCTGTCGCGAAAACGCCCTACGGCACTAAGCGAGAAAAATGTCATCAATTTAATTACAGGTACACACAATAGCCAAACCCATTGCACTATTGGCGTCTCTGTTTGCGAAAATTCCGATACAAAAATCGAATTAGAATTACAAAAACAACAGCTTCTTAATGAACAACAAGCCCAGGAAATCCTTTACCTGAGAGGGCTTGTTAATTGTTTGCTGAAAAAAGAAAATCAAGAAAGCATGAACCGGCAGCAATCCGGCAATCTTGTCGATTCTGAATAGAAACGCCATAGTGTTACTGTATTTCGTCGCATATCGTTGGACAATAAAAAACCCGCTAAGCCAGATAGCTTGCGGGTTTTTGTACTTCGTTGAATCTTGTTAAACTATTCTTTGGTACCGAGAAAAGGACTTGAACCTTCACGAGCTTGCGCCCACTAGCACCTGAAGCTAGCGTGTCTACCAATTTCACCACCTCGGCAAATAAAGGCGGCACTATACTGACACCGTTAATTTTTGTCAATTAGTCATTATGCAAGTATGTATCATCGGATGTGAGCCATAAATCCGATATAAACAAACAGATATTGCCCAAAAACTACCGTTTCACCAAGTCATGGGAATAAATTTGGCGTCATTTCGGATCAGTATAGCGTCACCATTTTGGGCTAATACAAACAAACCTCTCGGCAACATGATGACTGCCAGCCCTTTGAGAACTAGCAGTCATGGCATCCTAACTTGACCTGAAAACGCTGTAATTCCAAAAGAACATTGCCGCTGCGAAGCTACCAAAGACAGGCACCATTAAATCGTTAAACACTCGTCCCGCCTACCGTCAAGCCGTCAATCTTCAAGGTGGGTTGCCCCACACCCACTGGCACACTTTGTCCCTCTTTGCCGCAAGTACCGACACCGCTGTCCAGTTCCAAATCGTTACCCACCATTGAGACTTTGGTTAATACATCAGGACCATTACCTATCAAGGTTGCGCCACGCACGGGACGGGTAATTTTGCCGTCTTCAATTAAATAGGCTTCACTGGCGGAAAATACAAACTTACCTGAGGTGATGTCCACTTGTCCGCCTGCAAAATTTTTGGCATATAAACCTTTTTTGACTGATT
Source organism: Methylococcaceae bacterium (assembly GCA_947504985.1). GTDB lineage: Bacteria > Pseudomonadota > Gammaproteobacteria > Methylococcales > Methylomonadaceae > Methylovulum. The sequence continues at coordinate 1,668 of CANNKH010000089.1, forward strand.
TGATAATTTCTTCTGGGTCATGCGAGCCTGGCAACATATAGGTGTTGGTCATGCGCGGCAACGGCAAGCTTGAGTAAGACTCGCGTCTACCATTACCGGTAGGTTTGACACCCATTAAACGGGCATTGAGCTTGTCCTGCATATAACCTTTTAGAATGCCATTTTCAATTAAAACCGTTTGTTCGGTAGGCGTACCTTCGTCATCAATACTTAACGAACCGCGCCGCCCAGGTAAAGTACCGTCATCGACCACGGTACATAAACTCGATGCTACGCGCTCGCCTACTCGACCACTAAATGCTGAGGTGCCTTTGCGGTTAAAATCACCTTCCAAACCATGGCCTATCGCTTCATGCAATAAGATACCCGGCCAGCCCGGCCCTAACACAACCGTCATGTTGCCTGCGGGTGCTTCGCCAGCGTCCAAATTGACCAGTGCTTGTCTGACGGCTTCTTTGCCATAACTTAGCGCCGTATCCTGATCGATGAAGTAGTGATAATCGCTACGACCACCACCCCCCATGCTACCTTGTTCGCGACGACCATTTTCGACCACGATAACGGTAACATTCATGCGCACCAGCGGCCTGACATCCGCCGCTAATGCGCCATCCTGGTTCGCGACCAAGATGTGTTCATAGGCGCCAATCAAGCTAATAATGACTTCTTCAATACGGTTATCCAGTTTACGGGTTTCGCTGTCTACTCGCTGCAGCAGCTCAATTTTTTGCTGATCCGGGAGCGATTTCAATGGATTGGCTATTGGATAATAACAGCTTGGATTAGCTGTATGTGCCAGTCCAACTTGAGCGTTTTGCCCTTGCCTCAGTATCGCTTTGACATTATTGGCCGCTTCCAGCAAGACAGGCAATTCAATGCGGTCACTGTAAGCGAAACCGGTTTTCTCGCCGGAAACGGCACGCACGCCTGCACCCTGTTCGATGTTATGGCTACCTTCTTTAATGATGCCGCCTTCCATAATCCAAGATTCTGAATGCGTGGCTTGAAAATAAATATCTGCCGCGTCAACGGGTGAGCTTAGTAAGCAGTTCATGATGTTTTCAATGGCATTGTCCTGAATACCGGCGGGTATCAGAATAGCTTGTCTAGCGAGGTTTAATAGTTCCATGTTTAGTCCATATCCGACGAGATTCCCGCCGAGTAAAATGATTACGACACTTTCGGCAACATGATGACTGCCAGTCCTTTGAGGACTGGCAGTCATGGCGTTCCCATTCCTAAAGATTGTAAGTAGGTATTTTTACCATACGCACCAACTTAGCGTCTAAAATATGCTGCAAACGCAGGGTAAGCAGTCATGTCGGCATACCCTCTGGGGCACAAGTGGATTGCCGACATCCAGAACACATGGATGTGCTTGTAACTCTTGCCATCCCTAGCTTCTGGATTCCGGCAATCCCTGCCGGAATGACGTACTTTTCCTTAAGTTGGCTCGTATAGGTATTTTTACACTGCCTTATGCTTCCAAATCATCCTGAAGCGTCTCAAATACCTTGTAAAGCAAGTCTTCCGCATCATCAGCAGCTTCCTCATCAAAGTGACCTTGCTCCAGTCCACTACTTTGTTCCGTTGCGCTGGCTATTGCAGAGCTGACTTTGGTTTCACCGTTCTCAGCTTCTACCTTTAACACATAAATAACGGTTTTTTCTTCGACTTTTAATAGCGAGCTTACCGCACCGAAAAGACTATCAGGATGATAGGCAACATAATAAAGTCCTTTGTCTCGTTCCTGATCAGTTATCCGAATGTCGCGTTGTTTTAGCGCCAAACCGACACTAAGCCAACCGACATCAAACGGTTGTTTTATTTTAAGTAGCGGCGGCTCTGCTTTGGTCAGATAGACATCATCACCCAACCCCTTTTTATAGCGTTTTTTTGGAATAACCGCATCATCACAACACGCTTCGTCATCGGCTTGTTTACTACTAGGTAAAATAGGAGGACGCTCTAAAATTTCTGTATCTTTGTAGCGAGCATCTTTACCTATACCGCAAGCAACCAAGAGCATAGCAATCAACAAACTTTTAGCGAATCTTTGCATAATCATCACAACCTCCGGTTTATTCACAGGCCAAGTGCCGATGCTCTAGTGCCGGAAACGTGCTACGAACTTTTTCCAGGCGTTCACGATTAATGTCTGCACAAACAAAACCGCCGCCCGTTTTATAGCAATCCAGCACCACACCCCAAGGATCAATAATCATGCTATGACCATACGTTCTACGACCATTCAAATGAAATCCACCTTGATTTGGCGCAATCACATAACACAGATTTTCTACCGCTCTGGCCCGTAACAATAACTCCCAATGCGCTGCGCCGGTCTCGGCGGTAAAGGCCGATGGAATAATCAGTATCTCGGCACCTTGCTGGCTCATATTGCGAAACAGTTCTGGAAATCTCAGGTCGTAACAAACGGCAATGCCCAAGCGCCCAAAAGGGCTATCAATGACCAGCGAGCAATTACCCGCTTCAATCGAATCCGATTCACGGTAAACCTCGTTGGTACCCGGCACATTGACATCAAACAAATGAATTTTGTCATAGCGGGCAACCCGTTCGCCTTGGTCGTTATAAATCAGACAAGTGGCACGCACTCGATTATCGGCAGTACCTGCAATGGGGATGGTGCCCCCGATAACCCATAATGCATATTTTTTTGCCACCGAGGCTAAAAAATCCTGGATAGGACCCGCGCCGTCAACTTCCTTGACTTTAATCTTGTCCAGTTCGTGATTACCCATCAAGGCAAAGTTTTCCGGTAATGCCACCAATTTTGCCCCTGCTTTTACCGCTTCTTCAATAAGGCGTTCGGCAGCGATCAGATTGGAACGGATATTAGGGCTGGACGCCATTTGTATGGCAGCGCATTTATTGTTCATGGTTGTCTCTCAGTTGTTGCTTTAATTTTATGGTTGTGGCTGCTGTAGCCACGGAAAGCCGGTAATACCGCTCCACGTTTTTTGTAACAAGCCATCACGATCATGTTGAGGAATAATTTGCATCGTATCCCACGGGCCTTTAATTCGATATTGCGAGCCCAGGAAAAAGCCACCTTGGTCTTCACCGGTCACTGTCCGCGCGATCAGCGAGGTTACTTTATCCATAATGGTCCCCGCAATAGGTACGGCATCAGCGCCTTTGGGCTCGACATTGACCAGCTGGTCAACAGTTTTGTTAACGAGATCGGTATCTCCCGTGAGGGTTATTTTTGCCGGAATAGCGTCAACGACTAAATCCTGTGTGCTTGCCTTGCCATCCAATAGCATGAAATGTCCCTTGATGGTATTGAAAGTCAAGCCTTCCTGATAAATATCCCGAAAATCCAGTTGTAAACGCTTTATCCACTGTGCCATCGCCAAAACGCCCAGCATACGACCAAATCCTGGCTCTATGCTTAAAATGCGTCCATCGGTAAAGCGAATATCAACCTCGCCCTGTAACGCGGCTAAGGTAAAGTTTTGCGGTGCAGCAGGCCAATAAACTGAAAAATCAGCGGTACCGCTGGTTTCAACTAAATCGCTAGTAACGTTAAGTTGTTTCAGCAACGCGCCGGCATTGGGCATATCCAGATGACCTTGTAACGCCGTTTGCGTGTATTTTTCATGACTCGTCCAGCGCCCTGACAACGCAAGCTTTTGCGCCAAACCACTCAGCTCCAACTTTTTCAAGGCGATACCGTGCGCTATACGTTCGGTTTGCAAGGTTAGCAGACCGAGATCAATTGACTGCCAAAGCGTTTTATCACTGCTTATATCAAACAAAGGCACGGTTTCAGGCAACACCGCCGTCTCTTTTTCAGTAAGCAGCGGTTGACGGTCGCTTTGAGACTTCAATTGTTTTAATGCCGAAAGATCGATCATGGCCATATTCAACACAATTCGCCCTTCGTTGACGGGAATATGTAACTTTCCTTGGGCAAATGCACTATTAATATTACCCACCCAATAACTTTGATCCGGCTGTAATCCCAGCTCAAATTTGCCTAATAGAATTTCGCCCCATTGTGCATGATCGCTGTGGATTGAAATGCCACTGATGTCAATCGCCGTCTGATTGGCTTTACCCGTTGGCAATACCAACCAGTCTTTTAAATCCAGGGTGTCTTGATTGATTTCCAGTTTTAGCCCTGTCTCTTTTGGCAGTAAAGCTTCACCTTTACCCAGCAAAATATGCCCTGAATCAATCCGTTGTTTAGCGGTATCAAACCGAATTGCCGCTTTGAGCTTATGGTTATAAGTCAACGCAATTGGCAATGAGGCTTTATCACCTAAGTTGAAAACAACAGACAACGGCTTGGTTTCTGCCTTAGTCTTGGCTAATTCGCTGGGCAGCGAGAGCGCCACACCGGACAGATCGCTATCAACAACAAGCTCAGTCGTCTGCGCCTGCGCTGCATTACCCAGATGTTGATAAGGTAAAATCAGCTTCAGTTGATAATTCAGCGCACCTTCAGCGACGCCCCAATCCGGCAAACCAAATTGTTTTTCAAGGGCACTCACTTCAGCCCGACCCGCCACATTAACGCGGGTCTGATTAGCCGCATTATCAACCTTAATGCGGATAGGCTGCTTTAACGCAGCCGCATGAATCGTGTCGCTGTAGATACCTTGTTCATTAAACTTTAATAAACCATCAATGTTGTTTACCAGCAAATCTACCGCTTTAACCGTCAATCCCGCTTTATTTAAGGTGGCGCTACCCTCTACTTTAGGCACAACCCCGACCGCCAAAGGTATTGCAAGATCCAGTGCAACTTGGGTGCGGCCTTGCGGCACAACCGCATCTATTAATGAGCCCACCCGCGAGTTAAGTGGCGTTTGCTGTAAAAAACGCAAGACATCCGCGATTTCGCCTTCAACCTCGCCCTTAACTAATAGCTGCTTGCTTTTACCGACGGCTTCATTGATAACCATCGCCTGATTTGCCTTTAAATTCAGGCTATAGCCTTGGTAGGCATTGACTTCCATGCGTCCCTGTAAAAACAACAATTCCCCAGCTATATCCGTTATGCGTGGCCAGTCAGGGGCATAATTTAGCTCCAACTGCCTGACATCCAGTACGGCTTCAAACAGGGCGCCGTCAAGCATTTCGCTCGACTGAACATGATAGAGACCTTCGGAACCGGGCAAAATATCGGGACGTGGCAGCGGTTTGGATTGTTTAGGTGTGGTGGCTTCCTGTAAAACAGCCAATTTGTCCAATTTGCCATAATACGACAACCTGCCATTTTCCACCCGCCCACTGACAAAAGCACGATCCAGCCACTCAATATCAGCGGGTTTCATCACACCAATAGGAAAATAATGTTTCAATTGACTGGCATCATGACAAACCAATGCCGTTTGCAAATCGACAAAAGGTGACGCTTTATTTTTGGGAAGGCTAACTCGCAAACGGCTTTCACTGTGTATGCCCAGTAAATCCAGTTTGATTGCCGAAGCAAATAGCTGCCAGTCGTCGCTATGTTGTTGCCAGTTTAGCGCACCCGCTAAACTTTTGATGACCAAGGCTTCACGAAACAAATCAGGGGAGGCTATCGTGGCATCATGGGTTGAAAAATGCACAACACCTTGTTGCTCATTACCTTGTATTTCCCCAGTCAAATTTTGTATGCCGGGCAGGGACAACGACAGCAATGGCGCATAACCAAGACCGTTAAATCGGCCAGTTATCGTCGCTGTTTTTTTAGACAAATCAGCGACTAATGACACTTGATTAAGATGACCCTTGACCTGCGCTTGCGCAAGTAATGCAGCCACTTCTTCAGGCAAAGGAGCAAAAAACAACGCGATACGCGACATTTCCTGCAAATCCATTTGCTTAATCGCTAGCGTGATTTGCTGTAAGACAGATTCCTCATTGCGCTGACCAGAAAGAGAGAAAACAGCATCCGGCCATGTCGTTATATGCTTGTCATTATCAGCGGTTTGCAATAAAAACTGGCTGACATCAAGCCGCCATTGCCTGGCATTGTTGAAAACTTCATTAACTTGCCAATGAAATTGGGTATTCAAGGTTTTAACGGCAAACTCGCCTTGGTCAACGCGCAAAAATTTCATGTCCGAAAGCTGTGCTTCGCCGTTGATCGAAATCAATTGTGAGTGCTGTAAATGCCCCCATACTTTTAAAGCACTGTTGCCCGACTTGAGTGTAAAAGGTAAATCGACTGTCCTGAATAGCGCTGGCTTGAGGTTTTTTCCCTCTACAAACACCACGCCATCAATAGCAGAAGCAGCAAACGGATCACCGCTAAAATCCATAGCGACCGATAAAGGCTCATCACCGCCATAGGCTTTTGGCAATTTTGCCAGCATATTAATTTTATGGCGTCCAGCAGCGTTAATAATTGCCAGATCGACAGACTCAAATTTTAAGGGTGTACTTTTGCCCTTTTCACTCTGCCAGATAATTTCACTTTGTAACACTTCAAATTTACTGCCCTTAAATAGCCATAAGGGCTGCCCATCTCCAGCTTTCAAACCAATAATTGCAAAACTGCCATCGTCTTTACGATAAACCGATAATTTAGCCCCCACCAAAGCAACCCACGCCGACGACAACACTTCTCTGTTAACCAGCATCTCGAATAGATTGATGCCCAAACGAATTTCTTTGAGTGCAATGGCGGGCGGCGCATTGGGAATTGAAGAGGCAATGGTGATATTTTTCAGGATCAATTCGGGGCTAAACCGGCGCATTTTTGCCCCTAATTGACCAATAGTGACAGGCGTGCCAATCGTCTCGCTAATATGCTCGGCAAGCTGAATTTTAAACGCATCGACACCTGACAATATTAGCCGGACACCCGTCAAACTAATTGCTATCGTAATCAACGACCAAAAAATAAGATGGCGGGTAGCCCGCTTAAGGTGATGAATCATGGGAAGTGCAGTCTAGCAAATACACCAAAATGTGGTCTCAAAGCAGCACCACATCATATTGTTCCTGATTATATTGCGCTTCCGCCCTGAATTTGATTTGCACCCCCAAAAAGGTCTCCAGTTCCGCCAGCATGTCCGCCTCTTCATCCAGCAACATTTCGACGACGCTGTTGGAGGCTAACACCAGCAGGGTTTTTACTTTATACAATCTGACTTCACGAATAATCTCGCGGAATATTTCCAGACACATCGATTCCGCCGTTTTTAACACGCCCCGCCCCCCACAAGCACTACACGGCTCACAGAGAATATGCTCCAAGCTTTCGCGGGTGCGCTTACGGGTCATTTCAACTAATCCGAGCGAAGATACCTCGGTAATTTTGGTTTTGGCGCGGTCTTTTTCAAGATTGCGCTCCAAGGCCTGCAAAACTTGCTTTTTATGGTCTTCACTATTCATATCAATAAAATCAATAATGATAATGCCACCCAGATTCCGCAATCTGAGCTGACGCGCGATGGTTTGCGCCGCTTCCAGATTGGTTTTAAAAATAGTTTCTTCCAGATTGCGCCCACCGACATAACCGCCAGTATTGACATCAACTGTCGTCATGGCTTCGGTTTGATCAAACACCAGATGCCCACCCGATTTTAATTTGACTTTACGCTCCAAGGCTTTTTTGATTTCATCTTCAACGCTGTAAATATCAAATACCGGACATTCACCACTGTAATGCTCAATAACAGGAACAATCTCGGGTACAAAAATTTCGGCAAATTCCAGTAGTCGATGGTAGGTTTCCCGAGAATCCACACGCACCCGATCAATGCCTTCTTTATAGAGATCCCTTAACGTGCGCACACTGAGCGGCAAATCTTTATGGATAAATTCCTTCGCTTTGGCGTCGGCAATTTTTGCTGAAATTGATTCCCACAATTTCAGTAAAAAAATCATATCGGTAATCAATACCGATTCATCGGCACATTCTGCGGCCGTTCTGGCAATAAAGCCGCCACACTGATGCTCTTTTCTGAAGGTATCAAGACAGTTTCTCAAGCGGACGCGTTCAGCTTCACATTCTATGCGCTGCGAAACGCCTGAATTACCGGCATACGGCATATAGACCTGATACCGAGAGGGAATCGCAATTTCCGTCGTTAAGCGGGCACCTTTGCTACCCAGCGGATCTTTAACGACCTGCACAATAATATGTTGGCCTTCATGCAAATAATGCTCGATATTTTCCGAGCCTTTTTTCTCCAACTCCTTGCTGCATAAATCAGATAAATGCAGAAAAGCAGCCTTGTCCAAACCAATATCGACAAAAGCCGCCTGCATTCCTGGCAAAACCCGACACACTTCGCCTTTATAAATATTGCCCACCAAACCACGTTCACGAGACCGTTCGATAATCAGTTCTTGTAATACACCGTTTTCAATAACTGCAACCCGCGTTTCCGGCGGCGTGACATTGATTAAAATTTCTTCACTCATTAGTTGTGTCTATGCCTTGTTCTGCTAAAAGTTGTCCGGTTTCAAACAACGGCAAACCGACCACGCCGGAAAAACTGCCGGTTATCGAAGCAACAAACAATCCGGCTTTGCCCTGAATAGCGTAACTACCGGCTTTGTCCTGTGGTTCGCCGCTTTGCCAATACGACTGTATTTCTTTTTCTGTCAAAGACTTAAAACTCACCGCCGTAATACTGACGGATTGAGTATGTATCTGCCCTCTCAACGACACGCCGGTATAAACCTGATGCGTTTTACCAGACAACAAACGCAACATTGCCAAACCCTCTTCTTTATCTTTAGGTTTACCGAGAATTAACCGATCTAAAACGACGGCGGTATCTGCTGCCAAAATCGGTGTGCCATAACCTACCAACGCGGCACAGGCTGCCGATTTTTCAGCGGCGAGTCGCTGTACATAAGCCAGCGGCAATTCATGGGGTAGCGGTGTTTCGTCAATATCAACCGGAAAAACAGTGTAAGACACCTTAATCTGATCCAGCAGTTCCTGGCGACGAGGTGAAGCAGAAGCAAGAATAATTTGGGGAGACATTAACGATGATAGGGGTGATTGTTAAGAATGCTCCA
>CANNKH010000090.1 GCA_947504985.1 Methylococcaceae bacterium
GACGCGAGTTATTTGACGCAATGAAACAAATAGCAGAAACCGGCATCGGCCCACAAGATCAACTGGCTAGTATCGGTTGCTCGATTAAATGGAAACAATAGCCCGCTGTTAAGCATTCTTCAGGGTGTTTGTGCCCCTTGATTACACCTTACAACAATCTTAAATATCCCCACAACCAAAGAGAGTGAAATATGTCAATTCAAAGCATGGTAGATCTGGATTTAGCTGGTAAACGTGTGTTAATTCGCCAAGATCTGAACGTACCGGTAAAAAACGGTCAGGTCACCAGTGATCTTCGTATTCAAGCAAGTGTGCCGACGATTGAAAAAGCATTGGCGGCAGGCGCAGCCGTTATGGTGATGTCACATTTGGGACGCCCCGAAGAAGGTGTGTATGACGAAGACTCATCATTGAAACCGGTAGCAGAAAGACTGTCCAGTTTGCTCGGAAAGCCCGTGCGACTGGAAAAAGACTGGTTAAACGGAATAACGATTGCACCAGGCGAAGTTGTTCTGTGTGAAAACGTCCGCTTTAATGTTGGTGAAGAAAAAAATAGTGATGAATTAGGTCAAAAAATGGCGGCCTTATGTGATATTTTTGTTATGGATGCCTTTGGTACAGCGCACAGAGCGCAAGCATCTACTCACAGCGTGGCTAAATTTGCACCTATCGCTTGTGCCGGTCCGCTATTGGTTAGTGAACTCGACGCGTTAGGTAAAGCCCTAGAAACGCCTGCCAAACCACTGATTGCTATTGTTGGCGGTTCTAAGGTATCAACCAAATTAACGGTTTTAAAATCACTATCAGAAAAGGTTGATCAGCTCATTGTCGGTGGTGGCATTGCCAATACCTTTATTGCGGCTGCCGGTTTTTCTGTCGGTAAATCGCTGTATGAACCTAATCTGATTGAAGAAGCACAGCGTTTGATGGCAGCAGCTAAACAAGCGGGAGCAGAGATTCCTGTTCCAGTAGATGTTGTTTGTGCCAAAGAATTTTCAGATACCGCCGTGGCTACCATTAAACCCGTCGCTGAAATTGCAGAAGATGATATGGTACTGGATATCGGACCTGAAACAGCCAAGCAGTATGCGCAATTGTTAAAATCGGCAGGTACTATTGTTTGGAACGGCCCGGTCGGCGTGTTTGAAATCGAGCAATTTAGCCAAGGTACTCAAGTGCTGGCAAAAGCCATCGCAGAAAGCAGTGCATTTTCACTGGCGGGTGGTGGCGATACGCTGGCGGCTATTGATAAATACGGTATTAACGACGATATTTCTTATACTTCAACCGGCGGCGGTGCGTTCTTGGAATTTCTTGAAGGCAAAGAGTTACCGGCAGTTGCGATTTTAAAATCAAGACAGTAATCGTTCACGTCAGTTATACCTTTTTCCGATCAGCCTGTTAAATACAGGCTGATCTTTTTCCAATCCATTATTTTAAGGTTACAAGATGGCTAGAGTTACTATCGAAGATTGTTTAGAGCATGTAGAAAATCGTTTCAAACTGGTTTTATTGGCAAGCACCCGAGCGCGTCAATTAAGTCATGGTGCCACTGAATTTCTTCCCCGTGGTAAAGATAAAGATACCGTGCTTGCCTTACGTGAAATTGCAGCGGGACATGTAACCACTGAAAACGTCAACCTGCTCCATCGTGTCGGCGAAATCCACGATTACACCTCACCTACTTTTTAGCGATAAACCTATGCTGCCCGCGCCCGATTTTGAACTTGAACAACCTCAGGATAAATTGATCCTGCGGTTGCGCGAGACGTTATCAGGCTATCTGGAGCAGAGTCAGATTGACGATTGCGTTCGCGCTTATGAATTTGGCGCGATTGCCCATACGGGACAAGTGCGCAAAACAGGTGAAGCCTATATTTGCCATCCTATTGCCGTTGCCATTAGCCTTGCTGAAATGCGTATGGATGCCAACGGTATTATGGCGGCTATTCTGCATGATGTGATTGAAGACACACCTGTCAGCAAAAAAGAACTGGCAGAAAAATTTAGCACAGAAGTTGCCGAACTCGTTGATGGTGTCACCAAGCTCAGCAAAATTGACAGTAAATCACATGCTGAAGCTCAGGCTGAAAACGTGCGAAAAATGTTTTTGGCAATGGGTAAGGATTTGCGGGTCATCATGGTCAAGTTGGCTGATCGTCTACATAATATGCAAACTTTAGGGGTGATGCCGGCGGAAAAAAAACGTCGTATTGCCCGTGAAACACTGGATATTTATGCGCCGATTGCTAATCGTTTAGGGATGAATAACATCAGGCACAAACTCGAAACCTTGAGTTTTGAAGCGATGTATCCAAGGCGATACGCCATTTTAGAAGAGGCGGTTAAAAAGAAACGCGGTAATCGCGGTGAAGTGATAGGCATTATTCAGACCGCCCTTAATAATCGCTTAAGTGAAGCCGGGGTGGTGTGTCAGGTGTCTGGACGACAAAAACACCTGTGGAGCATTTATCAAAAAATGCACAATAAAAAAATATCGTTAGCCGCTGTTTTCGATGTTTATGCGTTTAGAGTTTTCTGTGACAGTGTAGATACTTGTTATCGGGTATTAGGCATTGTCCATAATCTTTACAAGCCCGTGCCCGGTCGATTTAAAGATTATATCGCCCTGCCTAAAGCCAATGGTTATCAGTCATTGCATACCATATTGATTGGTCCGCACGGTTTGAGTATTGAAATACAGATTAGAACCCACGATATGCACCGTATGGCAGAATCAGGTATTGCCGCACACTGGCTGTATAAATCCGAGGATGACAAAAGCGAAAAATTCAAGGCACGGGCGAATGAATGGTTGAAAGATCTGCTGGAAATCCAAAAATCGGCGGGCGATTCACTGGAATTTATCGATAATTTAAAAGTTGATTTATACCCTCAGGAAGTTTTTGTCTTCACCCCCAAAGGCGGCATTATCAAATTACCGCGTGGTGCAACGATTGTTGATTTTGCCTACGCCGTGCATACCGACATCGGTAATGCCTGTGTGTCGGCCAGAATCGACAAGCAATTAGTGCCTTTACAAACTAAACTGGAAAACGGCATAACCGTGGAAGTTATCACCGCCGTCTGGGCAAGACCCAACCCCTTGTGGCTAAATTACGTCATCACCGCTAAAGCCCGCTCCAGCATCCGTAATTATCTGAAACATTTTAAACAGCAGGAAGCTATCAATTTAGGTCGTCGTTTATTGGAAAAAGAACTGCAATCCATGAATGTGCATCTTGAAAAAATGGATCAGACTCGCTTACAAGAACTACTCAACGTCATGGATATGCCCTCACTGGACGTTTTACTGGAAGACATTGGCCTAGGCAATAAAATGCCTTTTTTGGTGGCAAAACGGATCACGCAGGATGATCTTAGCGCTAATATTAAACTAAACAATAATGGTCATATCCAAAAAACGCCGCTGGTCATAAAAGGGACAGAAGGCATGGTGGTGACGCTGGCAAAATGTTGTCGCCCCATTCCCGGCGATGCCATTATCGGCTTTTTCAATCCGGGCAAAGGTATTGTTGTCCATCATCACGAATGTCGCAATCGCACACTCTTAAGAAACAAGCATACCAGTTGGCTGGATGTTGAATGGAGTCACGACATCATTGGCGATTTTTCTGCTGAACTCAGGTTAGAGGTACTAAACCAACGTGGTGCACTGGCAACGGTTGCATCAACTATTTCCGAATCAAACTCCAACATTGAAAATGTCCATGTGGTCGATCAGGATGAACATGTCTGCATCGATTTGATTACCCTAACCGTTAAAGACCGTGTACATCTTGCCAAGATTATGCGGCGTTTAAAAGAATTGACCCTAGTTTTAAAAATTACCCGCACTAAAGCATAGTGCTGTGCGTTTTTTACAGCTTAGTAATCAACATGATGACTGGCAGTCATTCCTTAGTTGGTTGCCAAATTAATCAAAGGATAAAAAAATGATTAAAGAAATTATTCATACCGATAAAGCACCTCAAGCGATAGGCACCTATTCACAAGCGGTCAAGGTTGATCATACCGTTTACCTATCAGGACAAATTCCACTCGTTCCCGCAACAATGCTATTGGTTGACGGCGATATTTCTGCACAAATTACCCAAGTATTCGATAACTTGAGCGCGGTTGCTGAAGCGGCAGGCGGAAGCCTCGCTGATGTCGTCAAGCTAAATGTTTTTCTAACCGATTTGTCAAATTTTCCGGTCGTTAATGAAATTATGGGGCGCTATTTTCAACCCCCCTACCCTGCGCGTGCCGCAATTGGCGTTGCCGCCTTACCAAAAGCTGCCGAGGTGGAAATGGATGCCATTATGCAATTGCCCCCTCAGGAATATCCGGCTTGCTGATTTTTTATCGGCGAGTACCTAACGCTGCGCTTTAATGAGCCCACAAAATTCGCCCGTCACGACATTAACGGGTATCGGCTTTCAAACAGCGAATCGTCTGGAAAAACTCGGTATTCGGACGATTCAGGATCTGATATTGCATTTGCCACATCGCTACGAAGATCGAACCCGTCTTTATCCTATTGGCTCATTAACTGCCGGCATGACGGCTTTAATCTGTGGCAAAGTGGAATTTATTGATATTTTGCCCCGAGGTCGCAAAAGTCTGATTTGTCGAATCAGCGATGGTACCGGCACGATCTCCTTACGATTTTTTCATTTTACCGCCAGTCAACAGCATGCGTTAAAGCCGGATACCTGGCTAATGGTGTTTGCCGAAGCGCGTTATGGTTTTAGCGATCTGGAAATGGTGCATCCTGAGTACACGGTAATCGCCAATCGAAATCTGGCGATACCCGATAACCGCTTAACGCCGGTTTATCCACTAACGGAAGGGTTAACCCAAAATACTGTCCGCAAAATAGTTAAACAGGCATTAAACTGGTGTGGGCAAAATGAATCGGTGCTAACTGACTGGATACCGCCCGCCATTTTGCAACAATACCATTACCCTAGCCTTACCGAGGCAATACAAACCTTACATTTCCCCGACGAGTCGGTTTCCATTGAAGCGTTGCAAAACGGCAATGTACCCGCCTTAAAACGTCTAGCGTTTGAAGAACTGCTGGCACATCACTTAAACCTTCGGCGTGTAAAAGCAAAAGCCAAAGTTTGGCAAGCGCCGGCATTGCCAGCATCAAAACGAGAAGTTGAGCACTTTTTAAATACGCTTGCCTTTCAGTTAACGAATGCCCAGCGCCGCGTCATTGCCGAAATTGAAGCCGATTGCAGGCAGCATCACCCCATGATGCGTCTTGTACAAGGCGATGTCGGTTCTGGTAAAACCGTTGTCGCCGCTTACACCGCATTACTGGCAATTACAGCAGGCTATCAAGTGGCTTTGATGGCACCTACTGAATTATTGGCAGAACAGCATTACCGTAATTTTTGCGCGTGGTTTGCTGGTTTTCAAACCCAAGTGATGCTGTTAACTGGACAAATTAAAGGCAAGGCTCGCGAGACTATTTTGCAGGCATTGGCAGATGGTTCGACAGGTATTGTCATGGGCACTCATGCCTTATTCCAGGAAAGCGTCGTATTTGATAAGTTGGGTTTGATTATTATTGATGAACAACACCGTTTTGGTGTCAATCAGCGCCTCGCGCTCAGGGAAAAATCTCAACATACCGGTCTCAGACCGCATCAATTAGTGATGACGGCAACACCGATTCCACGCACTTTGGCAATGCTACAGTATTCGGATTTGGATATTTCCGTTATTGATGAATTGCCGCCGGGCAGAAAACCAATCGTTACCAGCGTGATTCCTGCCGAACGCCGCACCGATGTCATTGATCGGATTAACCATTGGGTCGCAAAAACAAGACAGGTCTATTGGGTATGCACGCTAATTGAAGAATCTGAAACCTTGCAATGCCAAGCGGCTGAAAAAACCGCCGAATTGTTAGCGCAAAGTTTACCCAAGGTACGAATTGCGCTGATACATGGGCGCATGAAACCCTCAGAAAAAGAAGCCGTCATGCAGGCGTTCAAGCAACATCAGCTTGATTTACTGGTTGCCACAACGGTCATTGAAGTAGGTGTCGATGTGCCTAACGCCGGCTTAATGATTATTGAAAACCCGGAACGCTTGGGGCTGTCGCAATTGCATCAATTACGCGGACGAGTTGGACGAGGCAAGGATGACAGTTACTGCCTGCTAATGTACCAATCGCCTTTATCTGATAACGCCCGTCAACGTCTGGGGATATTAAGAGACAGTAATGACGGCTTTCTGATCGCTGAAAAAGATTTGCAATTACGAGGTCCAGGCGATGTGATGGGGACACGCCAGACCGGACAAATGCAGTTTAAAGTTGCCGACTTAGTCAGAGATGGCGATTTACTTGAAACGATTCAACAAGTCAGCGATATTTTTTTTACCGAACATCCTCACGCAGTACAGCCGATATGCGAGCGCTGGCTGGCTGAGGGCAGCATTTATTCCGAGGTTTGAGTTTTGGTTATCAAAAGCGTGTTATTTAATCGGGAGCCTTTATGGCAGGAAAACCGTCAGGGTACACGACATAAATTTCCCGAAACGGTGCAATCATGGGTTTATGAGTCCGGTTCGCTCACTCAACGTTTACGCAGTTATTATGGCAATGCCGTGGTTGTCAACCTCTTGTTACAGCACTGGTTTACGCCTTTTTTGTCTGAACAAAAACTGCTTAAACAACCCGAACATCAGTATTGTTTAATCCGAGAAGTCTTGCTGCATGCTGATGGCAAACCTTTAATTCTTGCTCGCACCATTATTCCAGCAGGTACCATTAAAATCGCCCGCAGCAATTTATCGCAGTTAGGAACACGCCCTTTGGGTGAAGTGATTTTTGCCTGCCCCAGCTTGGAACGCAAGGCAATGGATGTCACGTTGATCAAGCCTTTATTATGGACACCAGTCGCCAAAGCTATAGCCCATACCTCACAACCGGTATGGGGTCGCCGAACCGTTTATGCCATCAAACATAAACCTATGCTGGTAAGTGAGTTTTTTTTACCTGAAATCTTGTAGAGAGGATACTGGAGACGGCACACTCGGCAACATGATGACTGCCAGTCCATTGAGAACTGGCAGTCATTACTTAACAACATAATTTCAGTATAACGCGTAGCCACCATTTAATCTTTCGGCGATATGGCCTTACCATTACAGTTAAGGCACCTTGTACTGACTCTTTTCAAAGTAACATTGCACTCAAAAACCGGTTGGCCTTGGACAAAAACCGTTATCACATTATTACCATAATCCTGACAGGGAGACGGTGCGGAGCATCCTGCACAAACCCTGTCACCGACCAGTAATTCTGTTGGACAGGTTGTGGTAACAACCTCATAAGCGCAACGCGACCCACCTTTAGCGATGGCATCACAACTGCCGCCATCCGCGTTTTGCAGATGGATTTTAAACTTTGAACCGCTTGAAATAATAAATTTTCCAGTGTGACCAGCTATACCAAACTGATTAATCCCCTTTACGTTGGCAATGGTATCAGAGCTTAAATTTAACAGGATAGGTGAATTATCCCCTAATCCAGTCAGTTCTAACCCTCTAGGCGCAAGCCGAAGCATAACCGACTGATCTGGATCGTCACAGTTTCCCGTTAACACGAGATTTTCTTGTAAAAAATGACTAAAAAAGCCGACTTTCTCACAGATTGAAACCGCTCCCTCGGCTGTCTGTGCAATTAACAGTGTCCAAACAAACAAAATCAACAACTTTAATTTTGAGCTATACATGACACACCTCATTGATTTAGTTAATAAACATACAATAGTTATTCTGTTTTTTTTTACTTCAAATCGATTCTACTCCCCCCGCTTTAACACTGTCTACGGCACAATTCCAGCATGACTGTAAGGCGATTTCATTAAACTGCAAGCCGAATCATTTTTGCTAAAAAAAAAATTGAGGGTAAATTGGAAAGGCAATGAAAAATACTTGTATTTAAGCAGCATGCAAAACATAAACCACCCACATGTACAAGGCCGCTGGCTAGCTAGCGGTGGTTTATTTTTTTGCGGGCTGCCTTACTTAAATCCGCTATCTGGAGAATATCATGTCAACTCAAGACGAACAGGACAGCCTAGCCGAACAACCATTATCCACAACGGATTCAGAGGATACTGTCAATAATGTGAAAGACACCTTTAAGTCGTTATTAATAGCCATTGCTGGTGTTGCATTGCTATTATCAATTTTTATATTGTTACCGATGGCATTTACTTATCTTTCTAATGGTGACTATCGCCCCTAATTTCTGGGTCACAAACAGCTATAAAATAACAAGCCAATAGATTAGCACTGAATGGTATGGAATAGTTTGGTTGCTTTACCATTATCCATTGAGGAGAAAAAAGCCCGCAATAATGCTTATCATGCCGCATTATTGCTCGAGCGTATTGCTAGGTATCGTCAAAAAAATAAACTTCGAGTTGGGCAGACCGGAAATATGCCGGTCCGCGCATTCGTGAAGGATAGGTGTTTCCGGCCACTAAACGTGCCGGCACACTTATTTTTTGAGTAAAGGAAAAAGATAGGTAGCGATTTTGTCGGCAATAAAAGGTTGTGCTTTGGCGTTCGGATGCAAGCCATCGGCCTGCATTAAATCCTTGTCCAGCGCAACGTCTTCGAGGATAAAAGGAATAAATGGAATATCCAGTTCCTGGGACAATTGCAGGTAAATGTCGTAGAACAAATCAATATAGCGCTTGCCGTAATTGGGCGGAATTTTCATGCCCAGCAAAATGACTTTGGCACCCGCTTGCCGTGAACGGCGCGTTATTTCGGCAAGATTGCTTTTCATCAATGCCGGAGACAGCCCGCGCAAACCGTCATTTGCACCAAGTTCGACCATTACCACCGCAGGCTTATGCTGCGTTAAAATCCGGTCTATACGCGCCAATCCACCGGCAGTGGTATCGCCGCTGATGCTTTCGTTATTGATGCTGTAGTCAATGTTGGCTTGTGCCAACTTGCCCTGCAACAACGTCACCCAACCCTGTTCCACGTCAATTCCGTAACCCGCGCTGATACTATCACCCAAAACAATAATTACCGGCGACTTGGCAATCGCGGGCACACACATTAGCAACATCATCAAAGCAACTATAAATCTGGACATTATGCAAACTCAAGCAGATAGGTTAAACAACATTATCGTGACGGAAAAGCTGGGCAAATCCGTGATGACTTCCGAGGGTACGTTACCTATCTTGTCATCTATAGATTTGATTATCAAATCCGGTGAAAGCGTCGCCGTTGTTGGCGAATCCGGCTCTGGCAAGTCAACATTAATCGGCTTATTGGCGGGTCTGGACACGCCAACATCAGGGACCATCACCATTAACGGGCAAGCCCTGACCCAGATGGATGAAGATGGCAGAGCCGCTGTACGAAATACGCTCATCGGCTTTGTGTTCCAGTCATTTCAACTGATCCCAGGGCTTACCGCGCTGGAAAACGTCATGCTGCCGCTGGAACTTAGCGGCGACAAACAGGCCAGGAACGCTGCCACGGCATTATTGCACCGTGTCGGTCTCGACCAACGGTTAAAACATACGCCTAAGCAATTGTCAGGCGGTGAACAACAGCGTGTCGCGCTGGCAAGGGCATTTGTCACCCGTCCCGCCATTCTGTTTGCCGATGAGCCTACCGGCAATCTGGACAGTAAAACCGGCGCCCATATTATTGACCTGTTGTTTGAGCTTAACCAAGAAAACAACACCACTCTTATTCTGGTCACCCACGACCAGGCGCTTGCTGCACGTTGCGGGCGCACCATCAGACTGGCGGCGGGGCTTATCGTATGAGCCGCTTTAATCTCGCCTTGCGCTTGCTATGGCGCGATACGCGTGCCGGTGAATTGACGGTATTGCTATGCGCATTAATCATTGCCGTCACCAGTTCAACATCGATAGCGGTGTTCTCAGACCGTTTGCAGCGCACGATGACTCTGCAAACGGCAGAATTTATCGCGGCGGATTTAGCTATCACCAGCTCCGACATAATTCCCGATGCGTGGCTTACCCAAGCCGAACAATTGCATTTGACTCCGGCGCAAACAGTGGAATTTTCCAGCGCGCTGATCGAGCATGATGCGTTATTGCTCGCCAGCATTAAAGCGGTCAGCGCCAATTATCCGTTACGCGGTTTTTTAAAAACCACGGACAGCGACGCGGCAACCGAAGCGATAGGTCATCACGGCCCA
>CANNKH010000091.1 GCA_947504985.1 Methylococcaceae bacterium
AAACAAAGATAATGGCGAGCTTAATAAAGCGCCCATAGCTCAGCTGGATAGAGTAATCGGCTACGAACCGATCGGTCGGGAGTTCAAATCTCTCTGGGCGCACCATTAAGACAAAAGTTTAATCCCCTGTAGCTCAGTTGGTAGAGCGGGTGACTGTTAATCACTAGGTCGGCGGTTCGAGCCCGTCCGGGGGAGCCAAATAAATCAAAGCCTTAGAGTCAAATCTAGGGCTTTTTTTTGCCTATTATTTAATAAAAACGTGTTTGGTCTGGGTAATGGTCGGGGTTTCGTACAACAGTAGAAAGTAATAACAGAGTTAAATCTATCCGCAATCCCTGCCAGAATCATCAGCCACAAAAAAAGACTAATATTAACCATGGTCAATTACCTATTTATCTTTCTTAGATTCAACTAATAAGCGGTTGGGTTGCATGCTTTTCGCAACCCACACTACTCGGCAACAATGTTGGGTTAACGATAGAGCAAATAACCCAAGCTACTGTAACTCTTCATTTTTAACAGGACGGTAAGGGCTTAGCTGATATAATTCAAAGTACGAAATATAACGATAATATATTTTAAACAAACCCATACAACTTATTTGAAAAAAATCACTATAGTATTGGTGAAAGTGAAAACCTAAGTTTAGATAGCGTTTTAAATATTATTGCAATTCATCTGTTTTCTTAGTCTCGCGTCCTAATCCTACTATCGTTAATGAACAATAAAATCCCTTTTATAGCTATACCTTTATTACTGTCGGCCTGTAGTTCTGGTGGAATATTTACTACAGTAGGCCCCGATTACATAGCTGATAAACCCACAACGCCAAAAAACTGGTATAGCCCACAACCAGACTATGAGGCACAAAAACTGGCGCATCAAGGCAAGCTAGCGGAATTAATCCACTGGTGGGAGCGCTTTCAGGATCCCGTGCTAACTCGGCTTTTAAGTGCTGCAGAAACTGTGAATCCTAACTTGGCAGACGCTAAAGCACGTATAGAGGAAGCCAGAGCTAATGTAGTCAATGCTGATGGCGCTGTGTTGCCCAGCATCGATTTCTCTCAAGGTGTTAAACGCTCCTCGTCTTCATTCGGGGGTACACCCTTCATGTGGAACCAGTATTCAACGGGACTACAATCCAGTTGGGAAGTTGATTTATTTGGTGGCTTAGCACGCCAACAAGAAGCTGCGCGTAGTCAATTAGAGTCCAGAAACGCTGCGTGGCATGATGCAAGAGTAGCCGTGGCTGTAGAAGTTGCCGATGCTTATTTAGCTTATCGCTATTTCGAAGTACAGAAACAAATAATGCAAGCGGATACCGTCTCAAGAATTGAATCTTCACGTTTAACAGCCATCGCCAATGAACAGGGTTTTTACTCTCAAAGTGAAGTTTCGTTAGCCCGTGCCAGCGCAGCCGAAGGGAATAAATCGGTATTACAACAAACAGCCCAGAGTGAACGTGCAATTAAAAGTCTAGTCGCCATGACGGCTATAGAAGAACCTGTGCTGCGTCAATTATTAAATCCTGCGTCGGATCAGTCTGCTAAGCTACCTAGTCCAGCTAAATTTACTATCGATTCTTTACCTGCCAACGTTTTATTACAAAGGCCGGATGTGGCGGCTGCTGAGCGGGATGTCGCAGAGGCCAGTGCTAATATAGGTGCTCAACGCGCAAAACAGTATCCAAAATTGAGTTTATCTGGAAATATCACTCCCACTTTACAGAATATAAATGGCGGGGCGTTATTGCTGGCACAAACGTGGGCGATTGGCCCTACATTAAGTTTGCCACTGTTTGACTCAGGTAAACGTGCCGCTGATGTTGAAGCTGCCAAAGCCAAATATCAAGCCGCGTCGAGTCGCTTTCACAGTAAAGTCCGTACAGCGGTAAAAGAAGTTGAAGAGGCCTTAGTGCGTTTAAATAGTGCTGACAAGATCTTACCAGAGGCACAGTTAGCGGTTGAGGGTTATAGCACTCATTTTAAGGCGGTTCA
Organism: Methylococcaceae bacterium; assembly: GCA_947504985.1. GTDB lineage: Bacteria > Pseudomonadota > Gammaproteobacteria > Methylococcales > Methylomonadaceae > Methylovulum. Next base: position 1,998 of record CANNKH010000091.1, read on the forward strand.
GACGCTATACCAAATCGGTTTGGGTAATTTGCTCAATGTTGAAGTAGCAAGACGTCAGAGGCTTGCTGCCGAATTAGCCGTAAAAGAACTGGAACGAGAACAGGTGAGTGCTTGGATTGCCTTATATCGCGCAGCTGGCGGCAATTGGTCGGAGGATCAAAATAATGACACAAACAATGGAAAAAAATCATGACTCAACGGAATACAGGCCTACTAATCTTGGCTTTACTATTAATCATCGGCATAACGATAGTCATCAGTCGTGGTCATGAATCTAGTCCTACACCTATCTCAGTCACAAGCAATCCAGCACTCAGCGTATCAGTGATTCTACCCGTAACGGATAATATTCCAATCACGCTGACGGCTAACGGCTCTATTGAGGCATGGCAAGAAGCCATTATCGGCGCTGAAATTGGTGAGTTACGCTTAACTGAAGTCTATGCTCAAGTGGGCGAAAAGGTAAAAAAAGCTCAAGTGCTAGCGACGTTTGCAAATGACAGTGTTTTAATTGATATTGCCCAAAGTCGAGCGGCTTTATTGGAAGCCGATGCCAATTATAGCGATGCTCGAATTAATGCCGAACGTGCTGATAAAGTCTCTGTTTCTGGTGCTTTAAGCTCTCAGCAAGTTAATCAATATCAAAATCTTTCTAAGACTACGCAAGCAAAAGTAGACTTAGCCCAAGCCCAACTTAATGCGCAGTTATTACGATTGAAATATACGCAAGTGTTAGCTAGCGATGAGGGTGTTATTTCTTCAAGTACAGCCACCTTAGGTGCGGTGGCGACTAAAGGCCAAGAGTTGTTTCGATTAATACGCCAAAATCGACTTGAATGGCGAGGCGAAGTGACCGCCGCAGAAATGCCTCAGCTTAAACCTGGCATTAAGGTTACGGTTGAGGTGCCTAATGTCGGTCATGTTGAAGGCACGATTCGCAACCTTGCCCCAACCCTTACCTTACAAAACCGTAATGGCCTCGTTTATGTAGATTTACCCAATGCTACGTTAAGTGGCTTACGAGCGGGTATGTTTGCTCGTGGTGAAATACATTTAAACTCCTCCACTGGCCTTACCGTGCCACAAGAGTCTCTATCCATGCGCGACGGTTTTAGTTATTTATTTCTATTAACAGATCAAACTGAAGATCGTGGACATGTAAAGCAAGTTAAAGTGCAGTTAGGCAGACGCTATGGCAACAGACTAGAAATTTTATCGGGCATTACAGGCCAAGATCGCCTAGTAGCGAGTGGATCGGCTTTTTTAACCGATGGCGATCTTGTTAGGGTGGTTGCTGAATGAATATTTCAACATGGTGCATTAAAAACCCAATTCCTGCCATCATGCTCTTCGTCATGCTCTGTTTTGGCGGCTTGATCAGTTTCAAGACCATGAAGATTCAGAATTTTCCTGATCTTGATCTGCCCACCATTACGGTTACCGCCTCTTTACCCGGTGCCTCACCGTCACAATTAGAAACAGAAGTCGCTCGAAAAATAGAAAATGCTATTGCTACTTTGCAAGGCTTAAAACACATCACTTCCAAGGTGCAGGACGGCAATGTCACTATTATTAGTGAATTTCGCTTAGAAAAGCCCGTGCAAGAAGCCTTAGATGATGTGCGCTCTGCAGTATCAAAAGTCCGTACTGATTTACCTAGTGATTTACGCGACCCCATCGTTACTAAGCTTGATTTAGCCTCTGCCCCAATTTTAGCCATCACTGTAAGTTCTGCACATCGAGATGATGAGGCACTGTCTTGGTTCGTTGATGATGTCGTCACCAAAAAGTTGCTAACGGTACGCGGTGTAGGTGCTGTTAATCGGGTGGGTGGCGCCACCCGAGAAATAACGATTTCCTTAGACCCCGTTAAACTTCAAGCCTTGGGTGCAACAGCTGCCGATATTTCTCGGCAACTTCGGGTCATACAGCGTGAAAGTGCTGGCGGCAGAATGAATTTAGGGGTAGGAGAGCAACCTGTACGCACCTTAGCCAATGTCGCATCGGTTGCAGAAATACGCTCTATGCAATTGTCCTTGACCGATGGTCGCCATATCCAACTTGATCAAGTCGCCAAGGTCGAGGATTCGGTTTCTGAACCTCGCGCATTAGCATTGTTAAATGGCAAGGCGGTGGTTGGCTTTGAAGTCACTCGCAGTCGTGGTGCCAGTGAAATTGAAGTCGGTGCGGGCGTGCAAAAAGTATTAGCCGAATTGCGGCTTGCTAATCCTGATGTTGAATTTACTGAAGCCTTTAACTTTGTGATTCCTGTTAAAGAGGAGTTTCAAGGCTCCATGATCATGCTTTTTGAAGGTGCTTTGCTGGCAATTTTAGTGGTCTGGTTATTTTTACGAGATTGGCGGGCTACTTTTGTTTCAGCTGTTGCCTTGCCGCTCTCCGTTATTCCGGCTTTTATTGGTATGGAATATCTAGGATTTTCACTGAATGTTATCACCCTATTAGCGCTATCTTTGGTCATTGGCATATTGGTTGATGATGCGATTGTTGAGGTGGAAAATATCGTCCGGCATTTAAGAATGGGCAAAACTCCCCTACAAGCAGCAATAGAGGCAGCCGATGAAATTGGCTTAGCCGTAATAGCGACCACTTTGGCCTTAGTCGCCGTATTTTTACCGACTGCTTTTATGAGTGGTATTGCCGGTCGTTTTTTTAAACAATTCGGCTGGACGGCGGCTTTAGCGGTATTGGCATCGTTAGTAGTTGCTAGAATGTTGACTCCGATGATGGCGGCTTATCTGTTAAAAGCTCGTGGTCATGAACAGGTCAAAGAAGGCGCCATTATGCAAAACTATATGCGCTTAGCGACTTGGAGTCTGCGACATAGGTTTCTCACTATTTGCGCTGCGGCCGCATTTTTTATTGGGTCAATATTGCTAATACCTCTGTTACCCACAGGTTTTATCCCTCCAGATGATAATCCACAAACACAAGTCTTTGTAGAGTTACCCCCAGGTTCGAGTTTGGCGCAAACTAAAGCAAGTGCAGAATCCGCCAGAGAACTGGTGGCTGGCATCAACTATGTTAATAGTATATACACGACCATCGGCAGTGGCTCAGCGGGGACTGACCCTATGGCTGGAGCACAAGGTACTGGCGAAGTACGCAAAGCCACGCTAACCATTACCTTGGCCGATCGTCAAGATAGACCGATACGTAAGCAAGTCATAGAACAAGAGATACGTCTAGCTCTGCAAAAATTACCGGGGGTTAGAACCAAAGTAGGATTAGGTAATTCTGGCGAAAAATTCATCCTAGTGCTGAGTGGTGACGATGCACAAGCTTTAATGACGGCGGCTCGTAATCTTGAACTTGATCTTAGAAGCATACCTGGTTTAGGTAGTATTGCTTCTAGTGCTGCACTGGTAAGACCAGAAATTGCAGTTAGACCCGACTTTGCCCGTGCCGCCGATTTAGGTGTAACCACCACTGCCTTAGCTGACACGCTGCGAATAGCAACCTTAGGGGATTATGATTGGTCTTTATCCAAGCTCGATTTAGCCCAACGCCAAGTGCCTATCGTCGTGAAGCTAGAGGAAGAAAGTCGACACGATTTAAGCGTACTAGAAAGACTTGCCGTCCCTACATCAAAAGCCAGCCTTGGCTCAGTGATGGTGGGACAAGTTGCTAAACTGGAGTTGTCGAGTGGCCCTGCTGTGATTGATCGCTACGATCGTTCGCGTAATATCAATTTTGAGATTGAACTTTCAGGTATGCCATTAGGTGACGTTACCGTCGCTGTAGAGAATCTAGCTAGCATTAAGAATTTACCTGCGGGGGTAAAGCGCATCAACATCGGTGATGCTGAAATGATGGGCGAATTGTTTGCCAGTTTCGGCCTAGCTATGCTTACTGGCGTATTGTGCATTTTTATTGTACTGATTTTACTGTTTAAAGACTTTATCCAGCCTATCACCATATTAGCAGCGCTACCCTTGTCATTTGGTGGTGGCTTTGTTGCCCTTTTATTAACAGGCAAGGCTTTTTCTATGCCGTCATTAATTGGACTGATTATGTTAATGGGCATTGCTACCAAGAACTCGATTCTTCTAGTTGAATATGCCATAGTCGCAAGGCGTGAACACGGTATGAGACGCACAGAAGCTTTATTAGATGCCTGTCACAAACGAGCAAGACCGATAGTAATGACTACCATAGCCATGGGAGCCGGTATGTTGCCGATTGCGATAGGCTTGGGCAGCGCAGATTCGTCTTTCCGTAGCCCGATGGCTGTCGCCGTAATCGGCGGCTTGGTCACGTCAACCTTGCTGAGTCTATTAGTTATACCGGTTGTTTATACTTATTTGGATGATTTTAAGCAATGGTTTTTAAGGTATTGGCGTAAGGGTGCTTCTTTATAGATGGTTTTTGGTTTATTGCGAGCCACCTAATATTGCGCAAAGATGCAGCGTTTGGGAACGATAATAAATTTCATTAAATAAGATTCAAGACACCATAAAGCAAAGCTTATTTATAAGCTATGCTACGCGATCAAATTCCACCCAATAGCCCCTGATATATCTATAAGTCCGTTTCAGGAAAGCAGCAAAAGATTATGGGCTTGTGCCAGATCTCTTATGAAATTGCTTAATACTAGATGCGCTAAAATGCAAAGTATTATGGGTAATCTTGTCTTGTCGGTCTCACCATAATATCGCTAATGTGAACGTGCGGTGCTTGACTAACAATAAAGTGAATCGTATTGGCAACGTCTTCACCTATGAGCAAGGGGCCAAATTTATCTTTAAAATTCTGCACTAACTCATCGCTGTAACCGGCTCCTTCTTGAAATCCACTTAATACCAAGCCAGGTTCAACAAGCGAAACTCGAATACCTTTAGGCCCAAGTTCACGACGCAGACCTTCTGCCAAAGAATGGACTGCAAATTTTGTAGCGCCATATACTGCGCTGAAGGGCGAAATATGTCGTCCAACCACTGAGCCTATGATGACAATGTCAGCCGTTGCTGTTGGGTAATCAATGTGCTGATGGTCTAGCATTTGCTTTGCAGCTTTTTGAAGCAAGGCTAGAGTACCTGTTACATTTATTTTTAGTACGTTTTCAAATTCAGCTAAATCAGCATCTTTAACTGAGCCACCTAGACCTCGCCCAGCATTGGCGATAATAATGTCAGCCGCTTTACCGAAGCGTTGATGAGCCACAGTAAATAACGCGTCTATTATCTTTTGATCACTGGCATCACCGGCAACACCACAAAACGCTACCCCTAATTCTTGTTCTAATATGGCTAATTTTTCAGAGTTGCGACCGTTGCCCACTACACCATAGCCTTCGGTAATAAATTTTCTTACTGTAGCTTCACCAATACCCGATGTGGCTCCTGTAACAATGGCGATACGTTTAAAATTCACAGACATCTTTTTCTCAATTATTTATTGTTTAAACAAAGCGGCATAATTTATGGCCATTTTTATTAGCTGGTCAGTTTTACAAGCTGCTTTAATATTTTTCTATGGTCTTTCAACGGCTACAACTGAACCCCCAACGCCTTATAAACCGCATCAACCGGATCAGCAAAAAAACTAATTTGAAATTTAGAAAATATCTCAGCAGGTACTGTAGGTATATCTGACGCTGAGGACATCGGTAACAACACGCGCTTAGCACCGCTTTCTAAGGCTACTTGTAGGCAACCCGCTAGATCTTCAACAGGATTAATCACACCACCCAAGGTCATGTCACCTAAAACAACCATTTGTTCCTGAACGGGCTTGTTCATTAATATAGAACAAAAAGCAATTAACGCAGCCAGACTTATTTTGTTACTGGGGCCAGTGTTATGTAGCTCAATAGCATGTATATGATATTCATGATCGGCAAATTTAGCGGTTACACTGATCCGGTTCAGATTACCTTTAAAGTAATCAAAACCAACCCTAACAGACTCTTTGGCAGCGGTATTAGAACCAAAGCCTGATACTGAATGCTTGCCATTGCCTGGCGTCATTTGGGTTTCAAAACGATACAAACCAGGTTGATCCGTTGACCCTTTAGTCACCAGATGAACGACACCTGGTTTAGCAATGCCTTCGGGTATTAATTGGCTACCACCTTGCTCAGGTACATTAACAAAAAATTCTTCCAACGACTCATTATCGATGTAACTAAAATGCACATCAAAGAACTCCATACCGCCTAGTTTCTTCAATTGCTCTTTGATACGCCGTCTGACTTCCAGTGCATAAGTTAAACACACCCGTACATCGTCTTTTTCATATAGACCATTAGGGTAAATCAGTTTAAGCAAGCCCGAGACGGTTCGACGTACGGCAATCACATCACGCTGATTAAGATTATTGCCCAACTTAAAATATTTATCGATGGCATCAGAAAAGCTGCGCTTACGCATTTCCCGCATATATTCGGCCAGATAATCGGTGATTAAACCATAGCGATCGGTAAAAAACTCTGGGCGCATTTTAGGGATTTCCCAACCTGGAATATAGGCATGAAAACGATCAAAAAAAGCGGTATCAATCATAGGCTCAGGAAAAGGCGCTAGCAAATGACTGGTCTTAACCAAGGTTTCAACGCTATGGTTGATATTACCAACAAATACCATAGAGGCTTTACCTTCAATCGAGTCACGACCTCGCGAGAACGAACCAGAAGCCATGTAATCTTTCATGATCTGGATGCCGTCGTTATCCTTAAAATTAATACCGGCGACTTCATCAAAGGCAACCACATCCCACATGCCAACCAAGCCGATTTGACGACTGCTCATGTTATAGAAAAGATTAGCGACGGTGGTTTGTCCACCCGACACCAATAAGCTATTCGGCGAGCATTCTTTATAGACATGACTCTTACCGGTACCGCGCGGCCCTAACTCGCAGACGTTGTAATTATTTTCAACGAACGGGATCATCCTAGCCAGCAAATGCCATTTAACCCTCAGGGTTAAATTAGTCGGCTCCATGCCTACTGAGCGTAGTAATGCATCTATCCATTGATCAGTCGTAAATTGTTTTCTAGCCTCAAATATCTCGTCCATATTCATGGAGGGCATTTGTATTGGTTTGAGCGTTTGAATTGAAAAAGGTGAAGTTTTTTGCCCTTCTTCATAAAAGTATTGCGCGGTAATAATGCACCAAATACCACCGGTTAAAAGCTTCTCGTTTTCCTTAACGATTTGAGTCGGCACCAAGGCATCTTTAATGCCTAAATTGGACAGCATAGCTTCATAGACATCTTTTTTCTGATTTAGCTTAACGCTAACCTTATCAATAATTCGATAAGTGCCACGCTCACGTATCAGCGATTTAATCTTTTCCGCTTCATCGGGACGCACATAGTTTTCCGTCAGTATGCGCTTTACGTTTTCCATGCCCGTTCTAACGACCTCATCGTCATCGGAGGCACAGTACATACCTAGCAGATACTCCAACACATAAACCGGCACATTTGCGCCTTCTTTTAATTGCTTGGTCAGATCTTTTCTAACGACCCGACCGGAGAAGTGTTTGTTCAGCAAGTCATCCAAATCTTCACTGCGCAGTTCATTGACTTCGGTAGTTTGCAGGTCAGTTGTCTCATCTAATTCATTCATACCATCATCCACTTAAAAAAAGTCATCCTGAAATGCCAGATCAATGGTGACGGCATAGTGTTGATAACGGGTTTGTGTATCACATTCTTCGAGTACCAGTGTATAAGCAGCATGACGATCAAAAACCGAACCTACTAATTTTAAACGTGCTTCACGCGTGCGCTCATCCATGACCTTAGAACTACTATCAAAATTAAGCGTTTCCCGACTAGACACAACAAGGTTATCACTATCGACAATATAAACATCCAATTGCCTAGCGATAAAGCCTTCAGCTACAGCATCGGTTTGAATAAAAGCTATCTTGTCTATATTATTGACCAATTTAATGGGTTGCCTGACCACCACCACACCCACACGTTGCTGTTCATGCTTAGCGACCTGTTCTTTTTGCAGTTCTTTGATATAAAGCACCGGCACACAGATTTCTTGTAGCATCGCCCCGCCATGAACAAACTTGGCACCGCCGACAAAATGAAAGCGTTGCGCCCCCTTAGGTACCATAAACTCTGTATCACCTAAAGCACCTGCGGTATCGGCTATTTTGCCTTTCCAATACAGCTCATTAGAGGGTAGATTTTCACCGACGATATAACGTTTTTTAGCTTCAACAGC
>CANNKH010000092.1 GCA_947504985.1 Methylococcaceae bacterium
AATCCCATATTGTCTGGAATTTCAAGAGAAGCCATGACTTCACGCAATTCACTACGTGTTTCGCCTTCGATGCGTCTGGATATACCACCCGCTTTAGGATTATTGGGCATTAACACTAGATAGGTGCCTGCCAAACTGATGTAAGTTGTTAACGCCGCGCCTTTATTGCCGCGTTCTTCTTTTTCAATTTGGACAACAATTTCCTGCCCCTCTTTAATCAAGTCTTTTATGGCAGAACGGCGACCTTCACTTTCTGTACCATCCTGATTTTGACGATAAGCAGGAGAAATTTCTTTAAACGGTAGAAATCCGTGTTTTTCAGCACCGTAATTTATGAAGGCGGCTTCCAAGCTAGGCTCTACTCGAGTAATAATACCTTTGTATATGTTGGATTTTTTTTGTTCTTTTGAAGGAACTTCTATGTCAAAATCATAAAGTTTTTGACCGTCTACCAAAGCGACTCGCAGTTCTTCGGCCTGCGTAGCGTTGATAAGCATTCTTTTCATTTTGTATCCTTGTGGTGTCCTGCTCCATTACCAGATTTAATAGTCAGACTGATTTTGATCTAGTGCAATAACAATAAACACAACATGAACGATAGTTTGATTAAAAACAACACAGTCAGCTTAGCTTTTACGATGTTATGCTTGATTTATTTGCGCGTTAAGGCTTATCGCGTTGAGTATATATCTTGGGTTTCAACAGATGATACCGGCGCTGTCAAATACTAAGTCACTACCAGTCTTAGTGGTAAATTCTGTTTTAAACAGGAGTTAAAATCACGCGTCTAGGGTCGCGCGATGAACCCGATTGTTTGTGAAAGCCATCGGCCTCACCTTTGTGAACAGCCGTGCTATCTTCATTAGGATTGCTCTCATTTGTATTGATCCTATTGGATTTCTCCCTGTTGGATTTGCAAAGGAGCAGCTCAAACCAGTTTCATTATCGAAATCTGTGGAGCGTAGTATGTTTTTTTTGAAAACGTGCTTAATATAGCAACCTTATTGCCCTACATCAATTTAAAGAATCAAACCTAACCCTGTCCCGTATTATTCGCATCCATGAGCATAGAAGAACACCGTGCGCCACCCCAAGTCCAATTGGTCGAAATCACTGAAGACAATAACGATCAACGTTTGGACAATTTTTTAATTACCCGCCTGAAAGGTGTCCCTAAAAGTCGCATCTACCGGATTGTCCGTAAAGGTGAAGTTAGGGTTAATAAAAGCAGGGTAGACGTAAAATATCGTCTGGTTACCGGCGACTGGGTCAGAATCCCTCCCGTCAGAATAGCCGAAAGAACCCCCGAATCTTTTGTTGCCCAGAGTCTAAAAGACAGCCTGCTGAATGGCATTCTATTTGAAGACGAGGGTTTTATTGTCATCAACAAACCAGCGGGGTTTGCTGTACACGGCGGTAGTGGCATTAATTCCGGAATTATTGAGGGATTACGGTTGATTAGACCAGAAGCGCATTTTCTAGAACTGGTACATCGACTGGATAAAGACACCTCGGGCTGCCTATTGATTGCAAAAAAACGTAGCGCTTTGCGACAGTTACACACACTTTTTCGTGATGACCAAGTTAATAAAACCTATATCGCTTTACTAGCCGGGCAATGGGCAAGAAAAAAACTCATCGTCAATGCGCCATTACAAAAAAACATCAGCCAAGGCGGAGAGCGTATGGTGGTTATCAGCCCATCAGGCAAGTCAGCAGAAACCTTGTTCCGACGCATGAAACTATTTCAAGACGCGACCCTGGTTGAAGCTTCGCCAAAAACCGGGCGAACACATCAAATACGTGTCCATGCCGCAAGCCTAGGGCATCCTATTGTGGGCGATGACCGCTATGGACGGGACGACATCAACAAGCAATTTAAAGCTAAAGGTTATAAGCGTATGTTTTTACATGCCGCAACGCTAGCCTTTCAACATCCTGTGAGCGGTGCAATGTTAAGCGTTTCTGCACCGTTACCCGCGCAACTAGATCAATTATTGAAACAAGAAACCTTGATTAAAATATGAAAAACAGATTTGATTTGATCATATTCGATTGGGACGGTACGTTAATCGACTCAATAGACTGGATTACCCATTGCTTACAAAAGGCGGGGGAGCATTGCCATTGCGCTATTCCTGAACACCAGGCCGCGAAAGAGGTTATCGGTCTTAGTATCGATAAAGCCATGCAAACCCTGTTTCCAAGAGCGGATGCCATGACACTAGAGCAATTGATCAGTTATTACAGTCACGAATATTTTTCCAGACACATCAGTGCAGATGATTTATTTCCTGGCGTTTACGACATGCTGGAGCTGCTAAAATCATCAGGCTACTTGCTAGCCGTTGCCACTGGGAAAACGCGAGCGGGGTTAGATGAAGCACTAGCTGGTACAAAAACAGGCGAACTGTTTTGTGCAACGCGATGCGCCGATGAAACCGCCTCCAAACCAAACCCCAGAATGCTTAACGAAATTATGCAACACGTCAATACACCAAAAGCACGCACGTTAATGGTAGGTGATACCAGTCATGACTTGCAAATGGCGATGAATGCACATATATCGTCCGTAGGCGTATCGTGCGGTGCGCATTCAGAAGCAATTTTAAAAAACTATAATCCGTTACTGTGCCTTAAGCAGCCAACGGAATTACTGGAAATTATATTAGGCTAATTTTATGGAACATCAAAAAGAGAGTTCGACACCATTAAACGATACAAAAGAATTAGGCTGGGAACGTGAGGTAATTGAAAAACTGGCTTTTGCCGCAATCTCAGAGCAAAAAAAGACGCGACGCTGGGGTATATTTTTCAAAGGGTTAATGTTTGCTTACTTAGTCGTATTGCTTGGTCTTGCCGTTTATCCCAAGATCAAATCTGATCTCAACACCACAGATAATAATCATACTGCCGTCATAGATATTGTAGGTGTCATTGCCGAAGATAAAGACACCAATGCCGCCGACATCATTGAAAGCCTTAGAAATGCCGTTAAAGATGACCATACCAAAGGCATTATTTTGCATTCAAACTCTCCTGGAGGCAGTCCGGTTCAGTCTTCTTATATTTATGAAGAAATTAAAAAAATCAAAAAAGAACATCCAAAATTACCGATATATGCCGTGGTCAGCGATATTTGTGCCTCTGGTTGCTACTACATTGCCTCAGCAAGTGACAAGATTTTTGTCAATCCGTCCAGTCTTGTCGGTTCAATAGGGGTGCTGATGGATGGTTTCGGATTTGTTGACATCATGCAAAAATTGGGTGTGGAACGTAGATTACTCACTGCCGGTGCACATAAAGCGATGCTAGATCCTTTCTCACCACCTAAAGAAGATGAAACGCGTTACATGCAAACACTGCTAGACCAAGTTCACCAGCAATTTATCAGTGCGGTAAAAGCCGGTCGCGGTAACCGCTTAAAAGAGACGCCGGATATGTTTTCCGGCTTGGTGTGGACGGGTGAAGCTGGCGTTAAGCTGGGTGTTGTCGATGCTTTTGGTAATGATGATTTTGTCGCCAAAACGCTGATCGGCGCAGAGCAACAAGTTGATTTTACTCAGCAAGACCAACTGATTGACAAAATTGCAAGCAAATTGGGTGCTTCTTTCGGGCAAGCTATCGCTAGCTTTTTACAAACCCCGTCGTTGCGCTAATTATCCAGCCAAAGCTTAATTAAATAACGATGCGCATTCTTGTTGTTGAAGATGAAACTACCCTTTGCGAGCAAATTCGGCACTATTTTTCCGAAAAAGGCTTTGCTGTCGATACCGCGCATACTGGCAGTGACGGGTATTATATGAGTAAGGAATATCCGTTGGATGCCGCAATTATCGACATAGGCCTACCGGATTTTTCTGGCATTGAGCTGATTAAGCGCTTACGAAAAAATAAGGTAACGATACCTGTGCTCATTTTAACCGCCAGAAATCGATGGCAGGAAAAAGTGGAGGGGCTGGAGGCCGGCGCCGATGATTATCTAATCAAACCTTTTCATTATGAAGAATTACTCGCCCGAATCAACGCGCTGATCCGGCGCTCGGCCGGTCAAGCCCACCCCATTCTGACACATGACAATATCGAACTGGACACGCTTGCACAGGAAGTCAGTGTTGCAGGTGAAAAACTTGAATTAACTGCATACGAATATAAGGTATTGGAATACCTTATGTTTCGGAAAGGCGAGCTCATTTCAAAATCGGTGTTGACCGCACATATTTATGATGAAGATTTCGACCGTGACAGTAACGTGATTGAGGTTTTTATTGGTCGCCTGAGAAAAAAACTGGATCCTGACGGTAGCCGCAAACCGATAGAAACCTTGCGTGGCAGAGGTTATCGTATTCCTGCCAATCCTTCCTGACATTTTGTATGGACGTTGCAAACCAACGTCTATACAAGAGCGTGTTTAATGTTATCCAGCTTTTTTTTAAAGCGATAACCCTAATGGATTGTCAGGATCTACGCCATCCATAAAAGGCTTACGCCTGTCCTGATCTGTTAATTGATAAATCTTGCCCAGCCAATTGTTAAATACCGCTTTTGCGGTATCCCGCCAAGTGTTATCAAGATAATCAAGTACCAGATGCTCTGGAAATTCGCCTAGTTGTTGGCCGGTCTGTCTGGCTGTTCTAACCTGCTGCTCATAATCGATAAAAATTCGTCGAACCGTCTTGTTAAAATAATGCTCGGGGAAGGGCGGATAATCGGCTAATTCGGCGTGATAAAAACGCATCACTTCGCGCTTATACTCTTTCAACAGACTAATATCATCATATTCAGGGTGTCCCTGAAAAAACACAATACGAAAACCATCTTCGCTGACGGCAAGATGAACTCCGGCTTCTTTGCTAACCGCCAATATTTTCAAGCCGTGCTTTTCCATATCACTCTGAAATATCTCATTAAAACGCGAATGCGGAACATCGAAACGCGTATTAATTTCTGCGACCAAGGGATGATTTCGATCCATCACTTTATGTGCAAACACTCCCCAACGCTTTTCAGGTAAACGAGTACGGGCAATGCCATAGCGGTATTGAATGATGGCGTGGGTGGCAAGACAGGAACACAGTACCGAGGTGACGTTCTCCCTCGCCCAGGAAAACACTTCAGTCAGGGGTTGCCAAAACGCTTCTTCAGGAAGACTCTGCCGCGTCACATTGGCACCACTGATAATTAACGCATCCAAACCTTCCTGTTTGATTTTTTCAAAGGGCTCGTAATATTTGTCGATATGCGCTTGTGCTTTTGGACTTCTTGTTAAGCCGTCAATGGTAAACGGGTGAACATGAAATTGCACAATTTGGTTGCAGGCCCCGACCAATCTGAAAAACTGTCGTTCTGTTGCTTCCAGCGCCGCATCAGGCATCATATTCAGCAAGCCAATATGCATTTCTCGAATATCCTGATGGCTGGCACGGTCAGGGTCAACTATTTCTTCACCTTCTTCGCGCAGGCGCTGGAAAGTAGGTAGGTCAGTGTGTGCGACTATAGGCATAAACGGTACTCGTGTTTCATCATTGCTGTTGACTTAGTGCATCAGCAATCAGTTTGATGAAATCATCTTCGCATTTAACGGCAGAGGCAGCATTGGCATCAACAACATAGCCGTATTGCTCTGCTATCGCTTCATAACGCGGTAATCTTGATTTGAACAACTCTGGAAAAACCCAAGTGACAAAATCATCCGGTGGCATAGCATCGGTCGATTTGTAGTTATTTAACTGCATAAATTCAGCCAGCTTTTCATCAAGAAAGGCTTCACGATAATACAGTGGCTTAGGATCGGTTTTAGCACGCTCAATAATAGTCTGTTCCAACGTGGGTGGTATTTTGATGTAAATAATCAAGGTATGCTGCGCCAACGTTGCCAGCGTTTCAGGACTATCCAGCTCACAAACGCTACCACCGGCGTCATTAATAAAGTGCTTGTAGCCGTAGATATCTTCGGCTTTATGGATAAAATCAGGCACATCAAGCATCGCTGCAATTTCTGCTTGATGATGCAGTTTTTGGCGACGTTTGAATTCGGGCAGCGATAGCCCACCCAATTTTGAATTGCCGAGCTTGCCAAGAAAACTGGAAACGGCAGCCAAATTATCAACCGTAATTTTGCTACTGATATAAATTGAATCTGACAGCAGCAACTCACGCAAAAAAGGCACGCTGATGGCTTGGCGTTTGATATTGTCGAGTATCGGTTCTTTTAAATATTTGGTACCTATCCGATAATCGCCTGAATAATGAAACCATTTAGCTTTAGGTAATTTATTGGCCAAGGTTGTTTTGCCGGCGCCGGACATTGCCAGCAGGGTAATTCTTTTGGATTGCCAATCCAAAAATTCCTGGGGACTCATTTTCATCTGTTATTCCTATTCATCCAGATAATCATCGATGTCCATATCTTCAGGATTAGGCTTATGTTCGTCGGTATCAGAATAGCCCAGGTCGTCGCTTTCAATATCATCAAAAGGCGCGCTCCAGTCTTCGGGATCTTCGATATAATCAAACGTTGAGCTATACCAACTGTCGTGATCATATTCGCCAATGTCACCATTGAGGTATTGAACGGCAATGGCATCATCGCTTTCTTCAATGGCGACAACTTTGAATTTCAGGTTATTTTCTAAGTCCTTGTACCAACTACCTAGGATAGGGTCTGCTACGGTGGTCATTTGTGTTACCTCAATGTATTTACGTTAGGATGCCCAAAGGCAGGACAATAATGGCGAATATTATGAATATCACGAAAGAAAATACAAAAATATTTTGCTCGCCTGTACCTGTTAGTAACAGATACGGTGTCCAAGCGCTCTTGTATTAAACATTTTTAGACTTATATTGTCTATCACGCTTGATCAGAAATACCCATTCCCTTACCACCTTGAACCCACTGGATGGCTCACACATGAAAAATCAACGCCTATTATTGCTCTGGTTACTCGCTGTTTTATCGGTTTTAACAATGACGTCAACCTGTCGTGCAGAATTACCGCCTTACGCCAATGGACAGGTGTTGCCTTCCTTGGCGCCAATGCTTGAACTTAGTATGCCGGCCGTTGTAAATATTTCCACATCGACCAATATTCAGGTCAACGATAACCCCTTATTACAAGATCCTTTCTTTCGTCATTTTTACAACTTGCCCAGCCAGCCCCGTATGCAGCAAAAAAACAGCTTAGGGTCAGGCGTAATCATCGATAGCAAACAAGGATTGGTGCTGACCAACAATCATGTCATTGATAAAGCGGATAAAATCGCCGTGACGCTTAACGATGGTCGCCAGCTTAACGCTGAATTAGTCGGCACTGACCCGGAAGCCGATGTTGCCATTATCCGTATACCTGCAGATCACTTAACCGAATTGCCCATTGCCGATTCCAGCCAACTGAAAGTCGGCGATTTTGTTGTCGCCATCGGTAATCCGTTTGGCTTGGGACAAACCGTTACCTCCGGCATTATCAGCGCATTGGGACGTTCTGGCTTAGGTATCGAAGGCTATGAAGATTTTATCCAGACGGATGCCTCGATCAATCCGGGCAATTCAGGTGGCGCATTGGTTAATTTACGTGGTGAATTTGTTGGCATGAACACCGCTATTCTTGCGCCGACTGGCGGTAATGTGGGCATAGGCTTTGCGATACCTTCTAATATGGTGATATCAATCAAGGAATCGCTAGTTAAACACGGTGAAGTTCGACGTGGATTGCTTGGCATTACTTCACAGGATTTAACGCCTGAATTGGTCAATGCCTTTAATCTGGAAAATAAGCATGGCGCGGTAATTAGCAGCATTGAAAGTAACTCTCCCGCCGCAAAAGCGGGTTTGGAAGCTGGCGATATTATTGTCGCCGTGAGTGGTCGTCCAGTAAAAGATAGCCACGATATACGCAATATTATCGGTCTCATGCAAATCGGCGATGCGGTCGATATTGAGTATTATCACGGTAATGATAAAAAGAAAGTGACCGCCACGATTGGCAAACCCGAGCGTGCGCAGCTTGCGGGTGAAAAATTGCATAGAAAATTACGCGGTACCTTATTAAGTGATACGCCTAAAAATCAGATAGAAGGCGTTTTGATTGAAAAAATAGACACGTCAGCTGAGGTTTGGCGCATTGGCTTACGTCCAGGCGACGTTATTGTGTCAGCAAACCGCTACCGTATCCGTAATCTTGACGAATTAAAGCAAGTGGTTAATCCCAACAGTGGCTTGCTGATTAATATCCAGCGAGGCCAAGAAGGCTTCTTTCTCGTGCTCAAGTAAAAAATGACAGGCATGAGCATGTTGCTCATGCCTGCAAAAATAGACAGACCTCCCGCAGTCACCAGGAAAATAATGAACACTGAAAAACACTTTATTCCATTAACCATCGCCATACTGGTTGTTTCTGATACTCGCATCGAAGCCGATGACTTATCTGGTAAAACCTTAGTGGAGCGCGTCCTTGATTCGGGCCATCAGGTTATTGAGAAAAAAATAGTCCCCGATAATATTTATCAAATCCGAGCCACCCTTTCCGGCTGGATTGCTGCCGAAGACATCAATGTCATTATTAGCACTGGCGGTACCGGCGTGACCGGACGAGATGGCACGCCGGAAGCCATGCTGCCTTTATTGGATAAAGTGCTGGATGGCTTTGGCGAAACCTTCAGAATGCTTTCCTATCAAGACATTAAAACCTCAACAATACAATCCAGAGCGCTGGCGGGTGTTGCTAACGGCACTTATCTTTTTTGTCTGCCCGGTTCATCAAGTGCCTGTCGCACCGCTTGGGATTTATTAATCAAAGCGCAGTTAGATCACCGTACCCGACCCTGTAATCTGGTACAACTGATGCCCAGACTCATGGAAAAATAATGAAAGCACACTTTCTATTGCTTGGCGCACTCACTGCTTTCACCGGCATTGGTCTCGGCGCATTTGGTGCGCATGGCTTGAAAACAATTTTAAGTCCTGAGTTACTGGCGATTTATCAAACAGGCGTGACTTACCAAATGTGGCATGCGCTGGGTTTGATTCTTATTGCGCAACTAGGCCAATACTCGCCTGCTTCCAAATTACTGGACTGGGCAGGTGGGCTCATGTTTGCAGGTATTCTGCTATTTTCTGGCAGCTTATATTTATTAGCGCTACTCAATCAAAAATGGTTAGGCATGATCACGCCCATCGGTGGTGTCAGCTTTTTAACGGCTTGGTTTTTAATTGCCATTTTCGCTGTAATTAACAGACCCGCCATCAAAAAATCACATTAATTTATACCATAACAAACAGGTGCAACTCATGCGCGATGCCAATCCACAAACTATTTATTTAAAAGATTACACCGTACCCGAATACCTTATTCACAATGTCGAATTAAGCTTCTCGTTGGATGAAGACAATACCAGAGTAGTTTCAAAATTGACGATGTTGCGCAATCCCGCCAGCCTGTCCAGCGAGGTATCGCTGACTTTAATGGGTGAAAATCTTGTACTGCTAAGTATTGCTCTCGATAATGGCGACAAGCTAAGTGAGCAGGACTATTGTCAAACACAAGATGCTTTGATTATCAATCAAGTGCCCCAACAGAATACGTTTGTACTAACGATAGAAAATAGCATCAGTCCTAAAACTAACACCGCATTGGAAGGCCTGTACCTTTCCAATGGTATGTTATGTACCCAATGCGAAGCGGAAGGTTTTAGAAAAATAACTTACTTTCTGGATCGCCCTGATGTAATGACACGCTTTACCACCACGTTGATGGGTGATAGAGACCGCTATCCGGTCTTGTTATCCAATGGCAACAAAATTGCGCAAGGCGAGTTAGCGGATAACAAGCATTGGGTAACGTGGGAAGATCCGTTTAATAAGCCCTGCTATTTGTTCGCACTGGTGGCAGGACAACTGGAATGTATTGCAGACCGCTTTACCACACAATCAGGTCGCGACATCACTTTGCAGATTTTTGTTGAAAAACACGACAGTGATAAATGCGCTCATGCAATGCAAGCGCTAAAAAACGCAATGGCCTGGGATGAGCAAGTCTACGGACGTGAATACGACCTGGATTTATACATGATTGTTGCCGTCGGTCATTTCAATATGGGCGCGATGGAAAA
>CANNKH010000093.1 GCA_947504985.1 Methylococcaceae bacterium
GACGCTAACCCAACCTACAAATTCGTAATACATTGTTTTTATGATCTTAAACGCTTATCTGTGGGCAGTGACCGTTTAGTCTGCCATGCTGTTGAATTCAATATTTATCATAATTTTGGACTCCAGCCAGTTCAATGGCTATCGCCCGCCATAGCCAAGGCCGCCTGATACAGCCGCTTTTTTCTAGCCCCCGTTATCTCAACCGCCAGCGCAACCGCCGTTTTAATCGAACATTCTTTCAATAAGATACCGAGTATTTTTTCCTGCTCAGGCGTAAGCAGTTGCTCGCTTTTATCAATAACTGCCGCGCTGACAATGACAACAAACTCTCCTTTTCTCATATTCTCATCTTGAGCAACCAATTCAAGCATTTCGCCTAAACGGGTTTTTATAATCGTTTCATGCAATTTGGTGATTTCTCGAGCAATAACCATTTCACAATCTAATGGCAAAACTTCAGCCATATCTTGCAAGGAGGCTAAAATGCGATGGCTGGACTCATAAAACACCCAAGTTACCGGGCTTAATGCTTTCTCGGCAAAAAAAGCTTTGCGGGCGGATGACGTTCTGGGCGAAAAGCCTTCAAATGCAAACTGTGTAACTGGCAGCCCTGCGGCTGATAAGGCGGCAATCAAGGCACACGCGCCGGGGATAGGGACAACATCCAGCCCCGCTTCTTTAACCAACTTAACTAAAGGCATACCCGGATCGCTTAACAGCGGTGTACCCGCATCAGAAACCAGCGCAATGGATTGCCCAGCCTGTAACTTTTCCAGCAAGCCAACCGCAGCACGATCTTCATTATGCTGATGCAAAGCAATCAACTTATTAGTAATACCATAATGCTGCAATAACATTTTGACATGCCGCGTGTCTTCTGCAGCAATCAAATCAACTTGTTTTAACGTTTCGATGGCTCTGAAACTAATGTCGGCCAAATTACCTATCGGTGTGGCAACAACGTATAATTTGCCCTGTTCATGTGACATTCGGAATACTCCTTCCATTGGGTCTGTAAACACGCTTTGCCCAAGCAAAGCGGTGGATTATTCTAATTAGTCTCGCTCAGAGACACGAGCCTTAAAGTAGCTGATGCCATGTTATTCATTAAACCTAAAACCAAAGCCAATCACTTAGTCATTGGCGAAAACGCCGAAGAACAAGCGCATAATTTTCTTATCAAGGCCGGGCTAAAACCAGTAACGCGAAATTTCCGCTGCAAACAGGGTGAACTTGATTTAATCATGCTTGACGGTCTTGCGTTGGTTATTGTTGAAGTCCGCTTCCGCAAGTCTGACCGCTACGGTAGCGCGGCAGAGAGCATCACGACCGCTAAACAATCACGTATAATAGCGGCAACACACTATTATTTGTCGACAAAAAAAACCGATTGCCCAATACGTTTTGATGTCGTCGCCATTTCAGGCGATGGCCATATCAACTGGATTAAAAATGCTTTTTAAATGCTATTTAAGATATAAATCATGAACTTACAAGATAGAATCATCAACCACTTCTCTGACAGTATTCAAACGCAACAAGAAGCAATGTCGGGGCTATGCGAATTGATTGAGTATGCCTCACAGTTCTTGGTTTCCGCCCTTTTAAATGATAAAAAAATATTGGCCTGTGGCAATGGTCGCTCGGCAACTGCCGTGCAATTACTGTCCTCTGCCATGCTCAATCAATATGAACGCGACCGCCCCTCATTGCCGGTAATTGCCCTTAACACGGATGCTGTCACCTTGACTGCCATCGCCAACGACTACCATTTTGATGATGTTTTCGCCAAGCAACTTAGAGCGCTGGGACAAAGCGGCGATATATTGATCGTTTATACCGATGGCTATCATTGCGCTAATATCGCCAAAGCCATTAATGCCGCGCATGACAAAGATATCTCGGTAATTGCGCTGACCGGAAGCAATGGTGGCATGGTGTCGCCGTTACTCAATGAAACCGACATCGAAATTCGCGTCCCATCAAACTCCAGCGCCCGCATTCAGGAAGTTCATGTCCTGATTACCCATTGCCTGTGCGACTTAATTGATCATCAACTGTTTGGTTGATAACTGAGGTAAGCCATGAAAAAAATCTTTTTATCCTTGCTGCTGGTGACCAGCGGTTGCAGCAGCGTTCCCGCAAACGATCCAGAAATAGCCGCGCAAGCCTTACATGACCGCCGCTCGGCAATTGACATTGCCACCGATAGAACCATTGAAGCCGACATCCGCGAAGAACTACAAGACGATGACGAGCTAAAGAACCAAGCCCATGTTAATGTCAATGCTTATAACGGCGCGGTACTGGTCACTGGCGAAGCGATCAACGATGATATTAAAAACAAAATTATTGCCATCGTCCGCGTCATCGACCATGTCAAACTTGTGCATAACAATTTGGCAATTGCTTATCCCAATGAGGCCTATGCACGCGCTAACGATGCACAAATGACCGCCAATATCACGGCAGCACTCACACAAATTCACACCCTACCCGACTTTGAATCAAGTATGGTCAAAGTCGTCACAGAAAATGCGGTGGTTTATCTGATGGGACGTATCCATAGAGCCGAAGGTGCCGTGGTCGTCAATGTGGTCAGACACCAACCCGACGTTAAACAAATTATCACCGTTTTTGAATACCTTGACTAATATGACACCGTTACCCGCTGAATTTTTAGCCTTGCTGGCAGAGTCTTTTGCCAAGCAAGATCTGCTTATTGCCCCCGAAGATTGCTGGGTATATGGCTATGACAACAGCCGCCGCCATGTCTTGCCGCAAGCTGTCGTCTTCCCAACCACCCACGAGCAGGTTGTCAACGCCGTTAACGCCTGTAATCGCTTTGATGTTGCACTGACCACGCGCGGCCGAGGCACAGGGACAACCGGCGCCACCGTACCGCTTAAAGGGGGACTGGTCGTCTCACTGGAACGTATGAATAAAATCATCGACTATTCGCCCGACAATCGCTATATCACGGTAGAACCCGGCATCACCAATCAACAGGTACAAGATTTCGTTAAAGCCCAGGGCTTTTTCTGGCCTCCCGACCCGACTAGCGCGGCCTTTTGCAGCATTGGCGGCAATCTGGCCTATAACTCAGCCGGCCCAAGAGCCGTAAAATACGGCACCCCTCGCGAAAATACCTTGGGATTACGCGCCGTCACCGGCGCCGGCAAAGACATTCGCGTTGGCGTACATACCAGCAAAGGTGTCGTTGGTTATGATCTGACACGTTTAATCATCGGTTCAGAAGGCACGTTGGCAATTATTACCGAAGCAACACTAAAATTGACACCACTCGCCGAGGCGACCAAAACACTCAGAGCCGTTTATAAAACCGTTTTCGATGCGGCGCACGCCGTTGCAGCGATCATGTCGCAACCCGTCGTCCCTTGTGCGCTGGAATTTATCGACAGCAATGCGATTGAGATGATCCGGCAATATTCCAGCTGCGACCTACCCGAACAAGCCGGTGCATTGTTAATGATTGAAGTGGACGGTCAGCAAGAAGGCTTGGCTAGCGCCGCCGAAAAAGTTGCCGCCAGCGCCAAAAATGCAGGACTACTGGACATCAGGCTGGCGCAAACAGAGGACGAAGTGAAAGCACTTTGGCAAACCAGAAAGGCATTGTCGCCCGCTTTGCGTAAAGTGGCGCCGAAAAAAATCAATGAAGACGTCGTTGTCCCTATCACCGAAATTCCGACCTTAATCGCAGGACTCGATCAACTATCAAAAAAATATCAACTGCCCATCATTAATTTCGGTCATGCCGGCAATGGCAATATTCACGTTAATTTGCTGCTGAATCCTGACGATCCCGAACAAAGCAGTAAAGCCCATGATTGTCTGGATGAAATTTTTTCGCTGGTGTTATCACTCAATGGCACCCTCTCCGGTGAACATGGGGTGGGTCTTGAAAAACGAGATTTTGTTGATCGCGAACTGGATGCAAATTCTTTGGAATTGATGCGAAATATTAAACGCCAGTTTGACCCTAAAGGTATTTTGAATCCGAATAAGATGTTTCCATTGGTTTAATGGCCAACTGATTTATCTGAGCCTAATCAGGCTATTTAGTCAGAACAACCGTTCCCAAAACGGAATATTTATGCTGTGCTTTACAGTACCGCAACGATTCGATCAGCAAACTGCCGACCGGCATCTGCACATAATCGTGCCTGACCCATCGGTATATCCAATATCTCAAGCGCCACACGAAGGTTTTCCTCTCTGTTCTGTATATCCGCATCATCCCAAGACATGATTTCTGTCATCAATAAATTAACGGCATAAAGTAGTAAGCCCAGCGATTTTGGGGTACTCGATATGGGAGCGGTTTCATGCTGCTCGATGGCTTCCTGAATAGCCACCGGAAAATTCCAATACAGGGCGGCTTTACCGCCAATTTCAGCATGATCCGAACATAAAAACTGACGTTCATTCTCTGTCATATTTATCGGTATTTCGGCGTGTAACGCGGTATCTGTCGCAATGAAAACAGGGAAAAGAAAAACGATAACCAGCTGTCCAATGTCATGTAATAGCCCCGCCGTAAATGCAATATCAGGGTTAATGCCAATAAGGCTTGCCAATTGCCGACTACAATCGGCCACGGCCATGCTGTGATGCCAGAAGCCTTTATAATCAAAAGGGTTATGATGCGCCGTCAACGCTTGAGAAAAACAAATACTAATCAGCAACTCGCGCACACGATTGAAGCCCAATACAACGATGGCTTCGCGTAGCGACGCGATTTCTCTGGACATCCCATAAAAAGAGGAATTAGCAATACGCAATAAACGCGCGACCAACGCGGGATCATGGCCTATTTTATCCACCAGCGTTGTCATACTTGCTATATTGTGATGGCCTTCCAATTGCTGTAAGGCATCCATGAGTAAAACTGGCAATGAAGGCAGCGCCGACAAGCAGGCAAATTTATTTTCAATATCCGCATTGACGACATAGCTGTTATCCGTTGGAGTCGCCATATTAATTCGCCTTAAACGGCGAAAGAATGAGGATAGTGCCTTTAGCGTTGCTATGCCTGCCCATTTCACTTATTCCAACCCGCGTGTTCATCCCCTCAAACAAAGGCAGCACGCCATGATCGTATTTCGTAATACCGCTTAACAGTACATTTTGTACAATGCTCAGCAGTGCCTCCGGCAGACACTGGCTTATCGGTAAACCGAGCAAGCTTTGGCTCGGTGAATGACGAAACAATTCATCGGCACGCCGGTTGGAAATGGCAATTATCTGCTGATCGTCAATACCGATAATAGCGAGTGGCAGATACTCTAGGATCTCCTGAGATATTTGTAGGATGGTGATATTTTTTATAATCTCAGAGGTTTTTTCAGCAACTTGCTGCTCCAAATTTTGATTCAAGCGAGATAGTTGTTCGTTGGCAAATTTGAGCTGTTCAGTCAAACGGAGGTTTTCCTGTTTCATTTCATAACGCAGAAAAGCGTCTTGTATCTGAATACGAAGCTGTTCGTCATCCCAAGGCTTGGTCAGGAATTTATAAATAGCCCCTTCGTTAACTGCGCTGGTCACCGTTTCCAGCTCGGTATAACCCGATAAGACGAGACGTATTGTTTTGGGATAGTTCACCTTAACTTTACGCAAAAACTCCACGCCGGTCATTTGCGGCATACGCTGATCGGAAATAATCACCCCTATCTCATAAGTCGCCAGAAGTTCAAGCCCTTCCGCACCACTGCCTGCCGTAAAGATCGTGTAACCTTCTCTATGCAAGGTGCGCTTCAGCGCGTTGAGTATGTTGGGCTCATCATCAATCAGCAAAAGATGTCGTGGCAAATGGTTTTCGTCGGTCATGGTGAGGGAGTACAGCTTCTAACAAAATCATTATTATCCTTGATATACTCTTTATTAACCACATCAGACCGTACCCTCAAAATGAATGAACTACCACTAGAGACGCCAAAGCCGGCGACCCTTCTCTTTGTTGATGACGAACCTAATATTCTTAAATCGTTACAACGTCTGTTTCGTAGTGCCGACTATATTATCTATACTGCGGAAAGCGGGGTTACGGGCTTGGAAATATTAAAACAGCAAGCCATCGATGTGATTATTTCAGATATGCGCATGCCACAGATGAATGGTGCTGAATTTTTAGCGTTAGCCGCAAATCAGTGCCCGGAAACCATCCGTATTTTGTTGACCGGTTATGCCGATATCGAATCCACAATAGCCGCCGTTAATAAAGGCAAAATCTATAGTTATTTAAACAAGCCTTGGGAAGACAATGAACTAAAAATTCAAATTGCCAACGCGGTTGAGCAAAAAAAACTGCGGGAAGAACGTCAGCAATTATTTGAAATCATCAATGCACAGAATGCACAATTAAAAGACTTTAATGCCCGCCTGGAAGAAAAGGTCGAGCAACGCACTGCGCAATTGAAATTAACATTAAGCCAACTTGATAACGCCAATAAATCATTGGGAAAACAATATACAGAAACGGTTATCGCCTTTGCAAAAATTATAGAAATGCGCCCAGGCATTAAAAGTGGGCGTTCAAAATATATCGCTGAAAAAGCCGTATTGGTTGCTCGTGAATTGGGTGTGGACGCAGAAGAAAAAAAAAGCATCCTCTATGCAGGCATGCTCATACAAATCGGCAAAATGAGTTTGCCAGACTCTTTACTCAACGAGCCTATGCTTTCACTGTCTTCTATCTATAAACACAGTTATTTTAAACATGCCGTGGAAGGTGAAGCCTTATTGAAGGGCTTGGCTCAGTTAAAAAGGGCATCGATTTTAATCCGGCACCAATACGAACGCTATGATGGCGAAGGCTTCCCTGATGGCCTTACCAAACAGAATATTCCTTTAGGTTCTCGTATTCTCCGTGTGATTGCTGATTATCTCTCGTATATTGAGGGCGTAATGACGGGTGAAGCTATGTCCGTTAGCGATGCGCTCAGTCGATTAATGGTTGGAAAAGCAAATTATTATGATCCTGATGTGGTTGATATTTTTATTAAGGTGCTTAAGGACACTAGCACTGAAATAGAGCTTCCAGCTGTTGAAAAATCATGGAAGACCAGTTGCGTGGTCGCCGAACCGGATATTGCCGTAGCTCGACCTGTTTTTGAAATCCCCTGGCGACAACTGGAAGCCGGTATGGAAGTGGAGAGTGTTTATTTTGAAAATAAACCGTATGTAAGAAACTGTATTGTCAACGAAAAAATGATTCAGGCTATCGACGCATTAAGGGAAAATACGGGCAAAAGCCCCACGGTTAAAATACGTCTGGGTGCAAAATAAGGGTTGCCGAAGTTTATTGGGGCTACTAACTTAATGCGGGATGATTTAGGGCTCAGCCAGCGTTCATTGTTAGCGCGTAGGGAAAGCTACCAATCAGTCAACAACACTTACCGATTATTTACCAGATGTCTTAAATAAGGCATTAAATCACTCGCCAATAGCCCTCGCTCTCCGTCTTTCTCTACTGCTAAATCAGCGGCTAATCCGTGGTTATAAACACCTTGCTGTGCGGCGTCTTTAAGTGAAAAACCCTGCGCCACTAAACCGGCAATAACACCTGACAAAACATCACCCATCCCGCCAGTGGCCATCCCTGGATTGCCTGTGGAAGAAACGGCAACATCTTGATCCGATGCAATCAACGTACCCGAGCCTTTAAGGACAGCGATACCTCCATATTTCGCTTGGAGAGAACGCGCTGCCGCAAATCGATTCTGCTGTATATGCGCCGTGGAACAGGCTAACAATCTAGCGGCTTCTCCAGGATGCGGGGTTAAAATCCAATCCATTTTTTTCAGCGGAAACGCCGCCAAAAGATTCAAACCATCTGCATCGACTATCAAAGGCTTGGCTGTACGCAGCACAACAGTAAATAGCGTTTTTGCCCAACTGCCCTGCCCCAATCCCGGCCCCAGCACAATGACATCAACACGTTCCAGCAACTGTTCTAGCTGAGCCGCCGTTTCCACGCCATGACACATTAACTCAGGTCGGTTTAGATTCATTAACGACGCATGTTCCGGCCGCGTTGCAATACTAACCAACCCGCCTCCCACTCGCAAAGCCGCTTCACCGGCCAGTTTAGCGGCACCTGAATATCCGGTATCACCACCAATAATCAACACATGCCCATTATCACCTTTATGCGTATAACAGGCACGGCGCGGCCAGGTTATCCTAACGACACGGTAAGCCGTCGCTGAAAGGGATTCAAACACCGCTTCAGGTACAGCCAATGACGAGTAACAAATATCACCACTATAATCGGCCGACTGCCCGGTAAATAAGCCTTGCTTCAAACCGATAAACGTCACCGTATAATCAGCTTTTACCGCACATGCCATGACGTTACCGGTATCAGCAGATAATCCTGAAGGCATATCAATGGCAATAACCCGACAATGGCTTTCGTTAATGGCTTCAATAGCCATCTGATATTCTCCACTGACCGGTCTATCTAACCCCGTACCCAACAGGGCATCGATAATAACATCGGCAGCATCAATGGGTTGGGAGGGTAGCCAGTAGCTAATGCTCCCATTCGCTTCGGCGTATTGTTTAAATGCCTTCTGGGCATCACCTGTTAGCTTTTCTGGTGCTGAAATATAAACTTTAACCTGTAGCCCGGCGAGCAACGCGAGTCTCGCGACAATGCAGCCGTCACCAGCATTATTACCTCGACCACAAATCACGGCGACAGATGACGCATCAGGACATTTTTCCTGTAGACATTGCAAAACAGCCTCGCCGGCTCTGCGCATCAATTCAAAACCTGAGATGCCATATTGCTGTATTGCGCATTGTTCCAGTGCTTTTATGTCTTCGGCGCGATAAAGGGTAAGCGGTAGTGTTTGCATGGTATTTCCAAGAAAAAGTGTTGCTTTCAAATACCTTAAGATAACTTGCAATAAATAACCTCCCATTTGAGCAATCGGTTAGCTGAGCGAAGCCGAAGCGAACAATCCGAACCGCTGGCTTCGGCTTCGCTCAGCCAACGATGATTGATTTTTTGCGAGTTACCTTAACGCTTTGAACAAAAAAGTTATGATACATTACTAGGCTGGTTTACTTAAAAACACACGAGGATAGTGACATGGGATTAGCATTAAAAGACTCACAACAACATTATTGCTATGGCGATTATCTGACTTGGCCTGATGATACACGCTATGAGCTAATTGATGGCAGTGCTTATGCCATGTCTGCCCCAGATTTGGCGCATCAGGATGTCGCTGGGGAAATTTATCGGCAAGCAGCTAATATTTTAGCGGGTAAGCCTTGCCGTGTATTCATTGCGCCAGTAGATGTCCGCCTACCAAAACAAAATGAGGCCAATGAAAATATTAATACTGTCGTGCAACCCGATGTTTTAGTCGTTTGCGATAGTAGCAAATTGGATCGTCGCGGGGTGCGCGGCGCACCTGACTGGGTTGTCGAAGTGCTATCACCAACCACGGCTAGTCACGACCAAATCAGAAAACGCAATCTTTATGAACATCATGGCATCCTAGAATACTGGCTGATTCATCCGATTGACCGTGTATTGACCGTTTATCGGTTAATTGAGGGTGAATATGGCAAACCCGAAGTCTACGAACTGCGCGGTGAAACTCAAGTCAACGTGTTACCCGACATTATGATTCAATGGGATGACTTGGCGGCAAGATTGCCGGTTGATTACTAACATTTGGGCAATGAAATAGTTATGGTACATTAACGTTTGCTGATACAGATAGCTCATCACCTGTAGTAGCAAAAAACATAAGAAGACTAAATAACTAACATGAGGAGTGACTATGAGTAACGTACTAAATGAAGTCTTGATGGCTAACCGCGATTACGTCGCCCATTTTGATAAAGGTGATTTACCCATGCCTCCAGGTCGGCATTTTGCGATCCTGACCTGCATGGA
>CANNKH010000094.1 GCA_947504985.1 Methylococcaceae bacterium
CCACATCCATTTTCTGCATTTGTGCCAATAGTAGCGGTATGTCGTCCGACCGTTCGATTCTCGTTATGTTGAGTGATGTTTCCATGGCAAATGGCAATAGTTTGCCATTATTTCATGAACTGGGGGTGAAATTGAGCGAACGGTGAGGTTTTAGCTCGTCGTAGAGATGTCCTTCAGTACGAGCCGTTTTTTCAGTCGATCAACCTTGCCTACCAAGGTTGTCAAACGTTCTACGCCGTTGATGTGCAGCGCATAAGATATGCTTATTTACACTTATAGGGAAAAAGCTATATATAATTAACACTACCGCCATCGTAAACACGCCTAAAAAAGCAACACCATAAAATCAACTTATTGATATGAGCTTCCAATCTGACCGCCGCTTAGCACTGATATTTTTATTTGCAGGGACACTATTTACCAGCGCATCCCTGATGTTTGTACTGCAACCCCTGTTCGGGAAGATTTTATTGCCCCTACTAGGCGGCTCTCCGGCAGTCTGGAACACTTGCATGGTGTTTTATCAAAGTTTGTTGTTTCTGGGCTATCTTTATGCTCATCTCATTTCTACACGGTTGGCACAACGGCGACAAATTCAAATACACGCGGCAATTATACTGATCAGTTTCTTGGCATTACCCTTGGCACTACCTGAAAATACGGTACCGCCTACCGATAGCAATCCAACCTTCTGGCTGTTATGGACTTTATTTCTCGCTATCGGATTGCCTTTTTTCGTGGTATCAACGACGGCGCCACTCATTCAAAAATGGTTTGCCCATGTCGGCCACCATACCAGTCATGATCCTTATTATCTTTATGCCGCCAGTAATACGGGCAGTCTGATTGCCCTGTTGAGCTACCCTTTTTTACTGGAGCCGTCCATTGGCCTAAATCAGCAAAGGGTTTATTGGGGCATTGGCTATGGCTTACTGTGTACCCTGATTTTAGCTTGTGCATGGATGTTATCGAAAAACGCGCAAACTGACGATGCTATACAAGAAAGTAGTGAACAAAACGATAATCCTGACATTTATACCCAACTGCGCTGGCTACTACTCGCTTTTGTGCCCTCCAGCCTACTATTGGGATTAACCAATTTCATTAGTACCGATATTGCCTCGGTACCGCTACTGTGGATTATCCCGCTGACTGTTTATCTGTTGTCGTTTGTTATCGTTTTTTCCCAATGGAACAATAAATTACACCCGTTAATGGTGATGTCACAATCGGTCTTTTTAGTACCGTTTATTGTCTACGCCTTCGTTAATCCTGCCGACTTGCCCTATTGGGCTTACCTGATTCTGCATGTTTTGGCCTTTTTCTTTGCGGTGATGGTTTGCCACGGTGAATTAGCCAAAATGAGACCGCATACTCGGCATTTAACGCGCTTTTATTTGATGATGTCGTTTGCGGGTATGTTGGGCGGTATGTTTAATACTTTTGTTGCACCATTTATTTTCAATGGCATTTATGAATATCCAATAATGATTGTTGCGGCACTGCTCCTGCGCCCTGACCTCAAACAATCTTTACATAAACACTTACTGCTGCAAATCATCCCCTCAACCTTGCTTATCGTTATCGGGATTGTGCTTTATCACTCTATCCAAAACTTACTCGACTATTTCGATGTCATTGTTATTAGCTTGATGGTACTCACCTGTTTAACTTTCGTATTAAGATCACGCCCCGTAGCACTTGCCGCATTAACCGGCGCGATTATGTTCCTAGCATTAAGTGTACATGACCTGTCATCACATACGCTTTATCAGGCGCGTAGTTTTTTTGGTGTATTATCCGTACGCGAAAGTGTGTTGACTGATGAACAAAACAACTCAGAGCTATATCATGAGCTTTTTCACGGTACTACCAAACATGGCGCACAACGTTTAGCCACCTCATTAAGCACTATTCCGCTAACTTATTACAGTCGCCCAGGTCCTATGGGACAACTTTTTTCAGAATATGACCAGAGCAATCAAAATTGGACTATCGGTGTCGTTGGACTCGGTGCGGGTGCTCTGACCTGCTATGGCAAACCTGAACAGCATTGGACCTTGTACGAAATCGATCCGCTGGTTATTGACATTGCTAAAAACCCCAAGTATTTCAGTTATCTCAGCCAATGTGCACGTAGCGCAACCATTACGGTAGGTGATGCGCGTTTATCATTGGCAAAAGAACCAGATAATAAATTCGATTTACTGGTCATGGATGCTTTTAGCTCAGATTCTGTACCAACACATCTACTCACTGAAGAAGCCATCAAGCTTTATTTTAAAAAGCTTAAACCGAATGGCATACTGGCTTTTCACATCACAAATCGCCATTTATCACTGAAAAAAGTGTTGTCTATTCATGCAGAAAACCTGCATCTTGCCTCGTTACTCCAAGAATTTAAACCGGAACATGATATACCACTAATTGTTGCAACAGACTGGATCGTTATTGCTAATGATCCAAAAGTTATAGAGCCACTCAGCGTAAGTCAACTTGGTAACTGGCAAAAAATGCCTTTATATTTTGATATGAAGCCTTGGACAGATGACTTCACTAATGTTGTCAATATCTGGAAATAGAAAAGCGCAATCGATAGGTGATATTTTGCTACACAGTTTCAAATCAAAAGACAATCAAGTTAGATCAGCGAATTTTCAATGGCTATACACCGCATTAGCCTCTATAATGCAAAAAGAATCAGACCATAGAAAACCACACGCATCACATGTAGTCGCCGTTTAAATTGCGCTGCATTCTAACCTTATAATCCCGTTCGCGGGCTTATCACACCTCCGGATAGTCCGGTCTACCAGCTCACCCCCCTGAATTTAGGATATGTCATTTGAAACGAATTTTTGTAGGAAACTTACCGAGCGATGCCACTGAAGCATCGGTTAATGCTTTATTTTCTGAATACGGCAAAGTCCGTTCAATCGAGATTATCGCCGATCTCTTTAGTGGAAAATGCCGTGGTTTTGGCTTTATCGCAATGGAAGGTCACGAAGCTAGAGCCGCTATTGCTGCACTTGACGGCAATCTTTATTGCGGAAAGCCTTTAAAAGTAAAATTTGAAGAACCCGCTGCCGGTAAGCACGGTAGACGCCATTAAAACATGCTAATCTATTTACACACCACACTTTGGATACAGTGCGGTTGAATCCGCACCTAAACACCTAGTCGATATTAAAACATCTATAGCACTATCCAACTGTTATTAAAGCTATTTTAAGGATAGTATTTAAACCTCCAGAACATCAAGCCCTGGAGGTTTAAAGGATCTCATTTCAAAGGTCTGCCTTTGGCATCTGTATTAATGTGCCCCATAAAAATAAGAACGGCCTCTATAAATCCCCATACCGCACCATAACCAACCGTTAACAAGGTCAGGGCTATTTGGGCAAAAGCGAGTTTATAATGCCCCAAATAAAACCTATGAACCCCGATATAGCCAAAAAGCAATGCCAATAATGCGGCCACATATTTATACTTAACAGCTTTGGGCTTTTCCAGATAAGCGCCGACCAAATCTACATTTTTTGCACTGGTTTCATCACTCTCAAAACTGACATCATCGCCCTGCTCTGGCAGTACGCCTTGCGCCATCCAGTCATCAACATGAAACGCAAAAAATTTATCCTCACTTTTTATCACGCCTGTTTGGGTGTCGGCATCATAACTTTCAATATGTCCAATCATCTTTCTACCTTTTTATTTATTAATTATTAGTAAGGTGAGCCTGATTACATTAATTATTCTGTAATCTTACTGCCAATACATCGCATGATGAATGATGTAACACGCTATTTGCAGTTGAGCCCAGCAACAATGCTAAGCCATGCCGTCCATGCGAACCAACTACAATTAAATCCACATTGTTTTGCTCGGCAATTTTTATTATTTCCAATTTAGGACTGCCTATTTCCAACCATCGGCTCTCTTTATCAATCGCTAGCTTGTCAGCAAGCTTGGCCAACCTAACTTTGGCGCCAGCCATAAGTTCTGTCGTTAAATCCAAGTTGTAAGGAAGATCAACCCCATAACCAGTCTCCATCATTGGCAAACTATCTACTACATGGATAATACTAAGTCTAGCACGGTACTTATCGGCTAAATCTTTTGCTCTACTGGCAACCATTTCGTCTTGCTCAAAAAAATCTACTGCTAATAATATATGTCTATAGCTATCTTCCACGACCTCTTCCTCTTAATTAATATCAGCACCATTATCTAACATGTAAGCGTAGCGCGAACACATCAGCCGGTTCGGCATGACCATAAAAATAACCCTGACCTTGTTGGCAACCCATTGCCAGTAACATTTCAGCTTGACCGGCATTTTCAATACCTTCGGCAATAACCTGTAAATCCAAGGCTTGAGCCATAGCAATGATAGTCTGTACGATGGCACGATCTTGCCCGTCCTGTAATAAATTACGCACGAAAGCGGTATCAATTTTGAGTTTTTGTACAGGAAAATGAGTAAGATAACTGAGCGATGAATAACCAGTGCCAAAATCATCAATGGCTAGCGAAAATTGATGCTCGCGGAGAATCCGTAAGGTATCAAGCACATTAATGGCATTACTCACCAAACAGCCTTCGGTTAATTCCAGCTCAAGCAGAGGCGCTTCAATAAACGCATCCCGTAAGCGCTCCGAATAACTGACATCTTCGAGCTCTTGTGTAGAGACGTTGATAGCCAAACGTCCTGGTAATACTAAACCCGCTTCTCGCCAAGCCCAGAGCTGGGCAAGCGCAGTACGCAACACCCAAGCACCTAATTCGATCATCATACGGCGCTCTTCGGCAATTGGAATAAATTGGCTAGGACTAATCCAACCTAAAAGCTCATCGTTCCAGCGTAACAACGCCTCAGCACCGATTAGTTCACCGCTGGATAAGTTGACTTGGGGCTGAAAATAAAGCTGCAAGGAATTATTGGTCAGTGCCATGCTCAAACGCTCGGCGAGCAGAATTCGCTTAGCCAGCGCTTCAGTCATTTCGCTATGGTAAAAACTATAGACAACACCCGCCTTCTTGGCACGATACATGGCAATATCAGCGCATTTAAGCAGTTCATCACAGGTTTCACCATCAACAGGGTATATCGCAATACCCGCACTAAGCTTAATACTGAAGGCACTACCCTTAATAACAATAGGCCGCTCAATCAGAAATTGTTGCAATCGCTCTGCGACAATAGCCAAGGCTGAATGACTAGCCGAATCGATGATAACCACAAACTCGTCTCCGCCCAAACGTGCCAAGGTTTCTCCCTGCCGCAAAGAAGCTTGAAAACGACGCGCACTTTCGATCAAGACTTCATCACCAACATCGTGACCATGAATATCATTGATTTCCTTAAATCGGTTGAGATCGACGAAAATAATACCTATACCCTGATGATTACGCTCCGCACTGGCCAACGACAATTTCATACGATCCAGTAATAAGGCGCGATTGGGCAGCGTAGTCAGGGGGTCGAAAAAAGCCAATTGGGTAATATGAGCTTCTTGCTGCTTACGCTCGGTAATATCAGAAAAAATACCGACATAGTTTATGACGTTACCATTTTCATCTCGAACCGTAGATACCGATAACCATTCAGGGTAAATTTCACCTGATTTGCGACGATTCCAGATTTCACCTTGCCAATGCCCATAATCTTTGATTTGTTGCCACATGGCACGATAAAACGCCTTATCCTGACGTCCAGATTTGAGAATACGTGGTGTCTGGTTAATAACTTCTTCATAACTATAGCCCGTTACCTCGGTAAACGACCGATTGACACTGACAATGCGTTCCTCGGTGTCCAGAATAATAACCGCCTCGACACTTTGCTCGAATACCACAGAAGCAAGACGCAAGGCATTCTCGTTGGCTTTACGTGCGCTGATGTCGGTAAAAATAAGGACGTAATGCGAAATAATGCCGGAACCATCACGCACAATTACTGCCGATAGCCACCCTGGAAAATCTCGTCCATTTTTGGCAAGACAGCGAACCTCACCCTGCCAACGCCCACGATTGATAAGTGCGTTACGAAACATTTTCTGAAAGGACAGCTGGCCTACTTGATCAACCCATAACGTACTCGGTTCATTACCGATAAATTCTTCCGGCAAAAAACCGGTCATTTGGGTAAACGACCGATTACCGGACAACATCTTCATGCGGGCATCCAAAATAATGATCGCTTCAGCACTATTTTCGAAGACTTTAGCTGCCAGCCGCAAACTTTCTTCCATCTGTTTGCGTTGGGTGATGTCGCGCAGCTGGGTTAAGAACGCCTGCTGCCCATCCCATTCGGTTGCGGTAACACGCATTTCCACCACCATAGTTTGACCCGCCGGCAACGGAATATCCAATTCAGCGCGATCAGCGCCGATAACAGGAAAGCCAAAAGGTATGCCTTGCAACTCATCTTGCGCTCTACCAAATAACGAAGCAGCAGCGGGATTGGAAAACAGAATATCGCCATCATCACCCACAATCAGAATACCATCCAGACTGTTGTTGATAATATTGTTAAAACGTGCTTCAGAGACGCGAAACTTATGTCGATATTTTTGCAGGGTTTGATATATATGCAAATGTCTTTGCAGAGGAGGACGTCCGTCAGACATAAGGGTGACCTATGAAGTAGTGGTTTTCTTGGCTTGCCAATTGACGCAGTCGCTATTGCTAGCATGAGTGGGAGCAACACTGCCACCGGTCAACAGATTGACATGACCACCGAAAGCTTCGCCAATATGCATGCCTTGACCATCAATATAATACTCACGGATCAATTTTTCGTGCATGGAACCACGCATTTTGAGTACCGTAATGGCACGCCGGATTTGTCCTGCTGATTCGACATAACGGAGCAAGACAATAGAATCAGTTAATGTGGAAATATGGGCATCTGTTACCGATTTGCCGCCAATCAGATCAGGTGTCGTCGCGGTAAATAAAGCCGCTAATTGATGACCTTTGACAAATGACGCGATACCGATAACAAATTCACGAAAGCCTTTGGCAGAAGTGATACGTTCTAGTGCAGAAATACTGTCTAGTGCTAGACGATCTGGTTTAAAACGCTCTATCTGGGTCTTGATTGTTGCCAGATGATCTTCTAGCGTGGCATTTTCAGGATAGGCGGCAATGATTTTCAACGCACCGGATTCTTCCATTTGCTGATAATTAACCCCCCAGCCTTTAGCATTGCGATAAAGTTGTTCACTACTTTCCTCGAAGGCCAGCAATAGGCAACGCTCACCGGCGGCAACACCGCCACTAATAAACTCGGTGACCATTAGCGTTTTACCCGTACCCGTGGCACCAGA
Source organism: Methylococcaceae bacterium (assembly GCA_947504985.1). Lineage (GTDB taxonomy): Bacteria > Pseudomonadota > Gammaproteobacteria > Methylococcales > Methylomonadaceae > Methylovulum. Next base: position 7,335 of record CANNKH010000094.1, read on the forward strand.
AACCAAAACAATCGAATCACGAAAAATGCCTCCACCACACATGGAATCCAGCATGGGGTTACCGGAACTAATGCGGACATCAGTAGATTGTTGATTAAGTTTAATCGCGGACAGCGGCACGACAATCATTCCCTCTTCAGGAACTACCGTGAAGGGATACTCGCCTTTGTGATGGTAAGTACCGCGAAATTTAAGAATCTCGATAGTACGATGACGAATCTGTTCGTCTAGGCCATTGCGTAAAATAACGACGTTATCAGCAACGAATTCCTCGACACCAAAACGCGCAATGTTACCGTATTCCTGCTCTCGTTCGGTGGTCATCACCGCCGTAACGCCCATTTCCTTCATGACGGTGGCAATACGCAACATCTCCAAACGGATGATGCGCGTTTCCTGAAATTGCGAAAAAATAGCGCCCAACGAATCGATGGCAACCCGCGCAGCATTGACTTTACCAATGGCATGTTGCAAGCGCACGAGCAAAGCGCCTAGATCATATCCACCCGTGATGACCATATCGTCTTCATAGTGGGGAGAGGCATCAACAAACACCCATTTTCCTGCCGCTTCCCAAGCCGGAATATCCCAACCCAACGAAGCCATGTTGAGACGAATATCTTTAGGCGGTTCTTCGAAAGTAACGAAGACACCGGTTTGATTCCATTGCTTAATGCCTTCCGCTAGAAATTGTGCGGCAAATACACTTTTACCACTGCCTGCGGTACCTGCCACCAGCGTGGTGCGATGAATGGGCAAGCCACCTACAGCAATCAGATCAAAACCTGGGATACCCGTAGCCAATTTTTCCAAAGCACCGGCAGGCGAATGTTCGTTCATGTTCATAATGGGATATTTCAATTTTCAGGAGGAATTAACTGGTAGTCATTACGGATTTAATATCTAAACCCACCAACACTTTTTCGGTTTCCGATAAATCACCAATCAAGCGCCGCAACGGTAGCGGCAAGGATTTAATCAGAGTTGGGGTAGCAAGAATACGCTCATCCTCGGCTAACTGAGGGTGCTCGAGGATATCGATAATTTCGATTTCGTATTTTGCATCAAGATTGTCTGCACAGATATGACGCAAGTTGCGTATAGCGTGTTCAGAGCGTGCCGTTTTACCGGAAATGTAGAGTTTTAGGGTGTATTTCATGGAAACATTATACCTTTTAATGTATTACTGGCAATTTTAAAACAAAGGCAAAAATTAAGCGTCTGCTCATTTTTCTAGTGAATAAACAAGACTCAAAAGCACAATCTATAGGGCTACTTATAATAGTAAACACTGTATCAGATAGTTACAACAACACCAGAGGATTCATCACATTGTAATAAGCGTCAACTATCTTTGCTCCATTTTTAACAAGAAGGAAAATCAATGTTCGATCAATCCTTATTAAACAATTCAAAAGCCGGCCTATCCGAAATCGAGGCAGAATATATTGCCAGTAGTCTGTTAAGAACCTGTCCTACGGTCTCGCCTCAACAAACAAATATCGATGTCGCCAAGCTTTTGAATGAGCAATCCAACTTGGTCTCTATCGCTGTCATAGAAGGTAATAAACCTATTGGTTTGATCAATCGAAATTTTTTTATGGAAGGTATGGCAAAACCTTTCCGCCATGATTTATTCGACCGAAAAAGCTGCATTGCCTTCATGGACAAAGATCCGCTGATTGTTGATCAAACCATGAGTATTCAGACACTCAGCTTTAAGGTGTTGGACTCTGGTCGTAAAACACTCAATGACGGTTTTATTATCACCGATGAAAATGGCGATTATCTGGGGCTGGGTACTGGTGAAGATTTAGTTAAGGTCGTTTCTTATTTACAAGCTGAAAAAAATCGACTGGTGACAGAAAGCATCAATTACGCGAGCATCATTCAAAAATCTTTCCTGCGTTTATCAAAAAACGACATGAGTGCCGTATTGAGCGACTATTTCATGCACTGGGAGCCTCGTGACAAAGTCGGTGGCGATTATTATTTCTGTAAAAAGTTTGATGACGGCTTCTTTTTTGCCTTGATCGACTGCACCGGACATGGGGTTCCTGGTGCCTTTATGACCTTTATCATGTCAGCGTTCCTCGGTGGCGTCCTGCTCAAAGCCATTAATCGCCTGGATCCAGCCGCCGCGTTGGCGATGATGAATAAACAGGTCAAAATGACGCTAGGCCAGATCAGCGAATCAGGCCTAGATGACCTTGATTTCGACAAGTTTTCTCAAGTAAAGAAAGGTCAATCTGATGATGGTATGGATACGGCTTTTTGCTGGTTCAATACCCAAGACAACATTCTCACTTATGCTGGCGCCAAAACACCCTTATTTTATATCGACACTACCTCGTCCGAAGTACACACCTTAGAACCCGATCGCAAAGGCGTAGGTTATATCGATACGCCGATAGATTATCAATGGACTAATCATCAACTCGCACTAACGAAAGGAATGTGTTTCTATCTGACCACGGACGGTATTGTTGACCAAATTGGTGGCTTGAAAAAAATCGCTTTCGGCAAAAAGCGCTTTGCTACCTTGCTTCAGGA
>CANNKH010000095.1 GCA_947504985.1 Methylococcaceae bacterium
ACCATTGATTCAATCATATAGCCAGTTTTTGGTATACCGGTGGGCACGGGAGTAGGTTTTTGCGGTGGTATAGCAATACACACGCCGACGGAATAGATATTTTTATAGGTTGGGTTACGTTGGTGGTCATCAACTAGCACAAAGCCGCGCGGATTGGTGAGTTTGTCGATACCGAATAACGCGTCCACGCCTTTAAAGGCAGGTAACATCATGCTGTGTTTGAAGGGCAACTCGTGTTGTTTTTTCACTTGTCCGTTTTCATCAACTTCCGTCACATACATCATGCCATCTTCAATTTTGTCTACTTTGGCGTTACAGATCCAGTCAATGTGTTTGTTGCGCAGTTCGCTTTCCAACATGCCTTTGGTATCACCCACACCATCCAGACCTAAATGACCAATATACGGCTCGGCAGTAACGTAAGTCATTTTTACTTGGTCGCGGATTTTGCGTTTGCGTAAATCGGTTTCAACGATAAATAGATATTCGTATGCCGGACCAAAGCACGACGCGCCTTGTACTGCACCGATGATAATGGGGCCTGGATTTTCAGTAAACGCTGCCCAGCGTTCGCCTGCAGGGCCGGCGTGATCAACATGGCAAACGGATTCGGTGTAGCCCTGCGGGCCAAAACCTGGAATTTCGTCAAACGCCAATTTCGGACCAGTAGCAATGACCAGATAATCGTAAGCGACGAGGCGACCATCTTCCAGCTCGACCTGATTTTGTTCTGGTTGGAAGCGGGTGACTTTTTGTTGAATAAAAGTGATGTTCTTCTTTTTAAAAACCGGTTCCAGCGGTACTTTAATATCTTCAGGTTTGCGCCAATTGACACCCACCCAAGGATTAGAGGGGACAAAATGGAACGTCGGCGTATCAGCAATCACGATCACCTCATCTTCATTTCGCGCCAGATCTTTCATTTCAAACGCCATGGGGATGCCGCCTATACCGGCACCGACGATTACAATTTTAGCCATGATAATACTCTCTCTATTTATTATTATTTTATTGCCGGTGTTATCGGCAGGTTGTTTTAACGCCCAGTTTTTTAAGGATAAGTTCCAGCGGACAGAATTGGGTGAAACCGCTTTGCAACAAATTGGCACCAACAAAGGCAGTAAAGCCTAGCCAATAGCTATTGTGAAACAAGGGGCTACCTTCTATGCCCAAGCTTAAAGACAACAAAATAAAAGAACCCGCTACGATTCTTACAATACGTTCAGTAGTCATGATTTCGTCTCCTTAGATTTGGAATAAACGATGATGTAATGGCACATTACATGGGTGATAGCAAAAGGCGCTACTCTTATAAAAATTCTTCAAGAACTGCTTTGTATCTTATCGTAAATTCGTATATTAGAGAATGATAATATTCAAATATTACTTCCAAGCCTATTCTATTAGCTCGACAGATATAAGGTGGAGAGGGACTACCAGTGACATTACTCTGGAACACACTCGGCAATAAAATGACTGCCCGTCCTTTGAGGACAGGCAGTCATGGCATCCAACGAGGTTACAACAGACACAACAAAGTTGATTTGTACCCTTTCCTAAGCGTCCTGTTAAAAATGAATACCTACTTAAAATATTGTATATTACTGCTCCAACAATACCTTACCGCATGCAGGACAGAACCTTGATTGAAACGATTAAGCTAGGACTGATGCCGCCCATGACTGGGGTGGTAAAAATTTACGGCCCTGAAATTATTTGTGCTGCACGCATAGCTTGCGATGAAATCAACGAACGCGGCGGAATACTAGGTCGTCCAGTGGAGCTTATCATCGAAGATGATGGCAGCTTGCCTACAACCGCTGTACCCGCAGCAAAGCGGCTCATTGATCAACATCACTGCATTGCCATTATCGGCAACCTGCTGTCAAATTCACGCATTGCTGTCGCCTGTCAGGTTGCTGAGCCCAAACGCATTCCCTATCTTAATTTTTCGTTCTACGAAGGCAGTATTTCTAACCGCTATTTCTTTCATTTCGCCGCCTTGCCTAATCAGCAAATCGACAACATGATTCCTTATATGGCGGAGCGATATGGCATCAAAATGTTTTTTGCGGGTAACAATTATGAATGGCCGCGTGGTTCGATTGATGCCGCCAAACGCGTGTTGCAGCGCATAGGGGGCTATGTTCTCGGTGAGGAATATTTACCCATTGAGGCGACTCCAGAAGAGATTGAAGACTTGCTTAAACGGGTAGCTCGTTCCGGCGCTAATGTCTTTGTTCCCTATTTTGCAGGCGCTGGTCAGATGACGTTATTGACACGCTTTACCGAAATGGGATTAAAAAAGCACATGGCGGTTGCAATGGGGCACTACGATGAAGTGATGACAAGTAACTTGCCCGCGCATGTCCGTGATGGATTTTATTCAAGCAACAGCTATTTCATGTCAGTGGATACGCCCGAAAACAAGCAGTTTTTGGCACAGTTGGCTTGCCAGCCAGACATCACCGGTATCTGGCCGCACGGCAACGGGTTGTTGACTAATTTTGGTGAAGGCGCTTATTTATGCGTACACGCTTTTGCCAAAGCAGTACAAGCCGCAGGTACGACCGCCGCCGAAGCACTGGTGGATGCGCTAGAAAAGGTACAAATAACCGGACCACAGGGTATCGTGGCAATGGATGCTGAAACGCATCATGCCAGTGTGAACACCTACTTGTCGCGCTGTAATGCGGACGGCACTTTTACAATAATCAAACACTTCGGCTGCATTGCCCCGCGCATCCCGGAACGCTATTGGAATCAGTCCCAAACCACCTCACTCCATGAGTCCCCCTTGTCGCCACAAGTGACCGCAAGAATCGCATCCGAAGCCAGTGCCGCGATGCGTAAGCTAGGCACCGCGCAACAGATACTTTCGGTTGCCGATATGGGGATTATCGTCACTGACGAAAACGCGGTCATCATCGAAGCCAACCAGCGGGCAAACCAACTGTTTGGCTATACGCGCGAAGAAATGACCGGCATGTCAGTGCATCTGTTGCTACCGCCACATTTACGACAGATGCACACCATCATGTTCCAGCGCTTTGTCGATGGCGACGAGACCGAACGGCGCATGTCGAGCCGGGGTCAAATATCGGGCTATTGTAAAGATGGCAGCTTTTTTCCATTGGAAGCCTCCATCGCCAAGTTTCGCAATGATGGCGAATGGATGCTGGTGGTCACTATGCGCGATCTTATTGAACTTAAGAAAGCGGAAGAAGAACTGGTATGGCGCGCGACCCACGATGCGTTAACCGGCTTACCTAACCGCGCCTTGATCCGCGATCGGTTAGGTGATGCCATGCAGCGCTCCCAAAGACAAGGCTTGGGCGTGGCATTACTGTTCATCGACCTGGACGGCTTTAAAGCGGTGAATGATAGTCATGGGCATGATGCCGGCGATGAGTTACTAAAAGGGGCGACCTTGCGTATCCTGGAATTGATACGCCCCGGTGATACCTTGGCTCGCCTTGCAGGTGACGAATTTGTTGTACTTTGCGAGCAAGTCGATCAGGGCGATACTATTTCAAGTCTCGCAGAACGCATCAATCAGGTGATGCGCCAGCCTTTTGATTATCATGACATCCCTCTGTTTGTTACGGCGAGTATTGGCATAGCCGTCGGACACGGCAGCACCCATTCCGCTGACGATTTACTGCGTTCAGCCGATACCGCGATGTACGCCGTCAAGCAAAAGGGGCGTGATGGCTGGCAATTTTTTAATGATGGTCTACAACAAAAAGCGCAGCAGCGTCTTTCTATTATGCAGGGACTGCGTTTAGCAATTGAACGCAACGAATTTTCATCTCGCTTTCAGCCTATTGTCTCGGCTGAAACCGGTCGTATTGTCGCCGCCGAACTTTTGCTCCGCTGGCATCCTGAGAGCGGCGAAATTTCCCCGAGTATTTTTATTCCGGTGGCTGAAATGACGGGCATTATCAGTGCAATCGGGCTATGGGTATTTCGTGATTGCTGCCGCGCAGAAGCCGATTGGCGACAACGCTGGGGCGATCAAGCGCCGTCTTATTTGTCGGTTAATGTATCAGCGCGACAGCTGGGCGATAAAAATTTAGCTGAAGATTTTGCCGCCGTCTTGCGCGAAACGGGGGCTGATCCTGCCCATATCTTGCTTGAAGTCACCGAAACCTCGTTGATGGCTGATGTGGAAACTAATCTACGCGTACTGCGGCAACTTGCTGAGATGGGTTTTCGGGTCGCCGTAGATGACTTTGGCACGGGCTATTCTTCCTTGGCGCAATTGACGCGGATGCCAGTCTCCGTGTTGAAGATTGATAAAACCTTTATTGATGACATTGAACATCAGCAGGAAAGCCTTACCGTGGTTCGAAGCATTATTGGCCTCGGTCGTGCTTTAGGGCTAAAAATGGTTGCTGAAGGCGTGGAAAACGAGCAGCAAGTGCTGGAATTGCAGGCTCACGGATGTGATTACATTCAGGGTTATTATTTCCATCGTCCCCTTGATGAACAAAGCTTTATTGCCGCAATGGAGTATGAGTTAAGTTTGTAACCGCGTGGGCAACGCTGTTTTTTTATCAATCCTACGCCGGAGCGTCACTGCCCACGGTTAAGAGATAAATTTTAATAATCAATAAATTAGAATTGTGTAGGTTGGGTTAGCGATAGCGTAACCCAACATTAACCGCTCCGATGTTGTCGGGTTACGCTATCGCTAACCCGACCTACGAAAGAATGTTTCACAAAGACAATATACAAGTTATTGATTATTAACGTACATTCCTTAACTGTGGGCAGTGGCGCCGGAGCGTGGGAACGATAAAATATCGGGTAGTATTTCAATAATTTTTATAATAAAAACAAGGGGTAACGGACATGCCGGATCATCTTCTTTTTAGCCTTAATTCTGTTCGTTATGGTGTTGATGCCAACGCGGTACGGGAAATATTTTGGCTTCCTGAGCTTTCTTTGATTGAAGAAGCGCCCGCTTATATTGCTGGAGTGATTAACTTGCGTGGTCAGATTTTGCCGGTGATGAGCCTGGATGAGCGTTTTCAGCACCAGCAAAAACCGGTGCAGTTAAGCAGTCGGATTATTGTGTTACAGGCGGATGACATCAAAATGGGGATGATTGTCAGTGATGTGCATGATGTCGTGTCTATTGCTTCTGCCGATATTGAACCCTTACCGCGTTTCAACCGACATGCAGACACCACGAGGCATTTTATTGCCGGGGAAGCAAAAATTAATGACAGCATCTGGATGTTGCTGGACTTGGCTAATTTAATTGATGCGCCAGAATTGACCCATAAATCCCATGAGGATTTACTCTGCACCGATTTATTTAGTCAATTGCCTGCCGCCGACCGCGCTATTTTTAAAAAGCGGGCTAAACAATTAGCACAAACGGATAACAGCAATACGGCGACCCATCAGGAAGCCTTCGCTGTGATTCAATTGAGTAAAGAGCTTTATGCTATCGCGATGAGTGAGGTGCGCGAGTTTTGCCATTTACGGCAATATACCCCGATCCCCTGTTGCCCCAACCATATTGTCGGCAATATGAATTTACGCGGAGATATTTTAACGTTGGTTGATTTACGTCCCGCATTGACGCTAAATCTTGATGATGATTTGGCGGAGGTTATGATTGTTGAGTCTGATGATCTGCGGGTTGGTGTACCGGTTACCAAAGTGCTTGATGTCATTTATATAACACGTGGTGATCATTTAGCCTTGCCGGCCTATATGGATAAGGTCAATCAGGATTATTGCACGAGTGCGATCCCGTATCATGGGCATATTGCCAGCATCTTGGATATTAAAACGCTTCTGGCCAAAGGCGGGCTTGATGTTAATGAGGATGTTTAGTTGCCCTCCAAAGCGTTGTTTGATTGTACTTATTCAGTTCCCCTCTTTGAAAAAGTACCCAAAGGGCATAAAAGGGGTTAGGGGAGATTTTCTTTAGATTAATCCCCCTCGATCCCCCTTTTTCAAAGGGGGAGTGAATACTTACGTTTGATTAAAGTTATCGAAATTAGGAGAAAGTGATGTTTAAAAATTTAAAATTGCGTACCAGCATAATGCTGGGTTTTGCTGTGCCAATCGCAATATTTATCATAGCCGCCATGCTGGTCATTGTTAATATTCAAGCGACTGAAAAGATAACTCAGCTGACTAATAAATCACGCGATATTAGCCAAGTGGCTTCGGAACTTGAATTGTCGGTCAGTTCAGTCATCCGTGGGGTTAGAGGCTATATTTTGACGCAAAACAAACAAAATAAGGAAACGGTTGCACAAGGCGATCAGGATTTTCAGCGTCTTTTGGAAAAGATCAGGGCATTAGTTGAAAATGCCGATCAAGAGACACGTCTCACCCAGCTGGAAAGTCTTGAAAAAGACATCATGACAACTGTCCAGCAAGAAATTGTTTTGGTGGAACAAAACAATCTGCAAGCCGCTATCGAGCTGTCAAAAACGGCGAAGATTCTTGACGGCTGGACAAACTTTAAAGAGGCGATGACGGCATTTTCTGAAAAGCAAGCCCTCATTTTGGAGGAACGCTCGGTAACACAGGCCAAATTATTACAGCAGCTCAACACCATTGCGTGGAGCTCATGTTTACTTGCCACCGTCATCTCGATTGCTTTAGGCCTCTGGATTTCATCTCGAATCAGCCGGGTGCTTATGGATATGGTCAATACCCTGGCGTCCTCTTCGGCGGAAATATCCGCTACGGTTGAGCAACATGAGCGGACGGTCTTACAACAGACCGCTTCCGTAAGCGAAACCACAACGACCACCGAAGAATTACGGGTGTCTGCACAAACCTCGTCCAACCAAGCTGAAAACGCGGCGGAAATTGTCAAAAAAGCCTTGTTATTAGCGGAAGAAGGCAGCCATTCTTCGCAACGCGCCACGGTCAGTATGGGTGATTTACAAGACAAAGTGCGGGCGGTTGCCGAGCAAATTTTGCAATTGTCCGAGCAGGCGGGTCAAATCGGCATAATAGCTAAAGTGGTCGGCGATTTGGCGAGTGAGACTAATATGTTGGCGCTGAATGCGGCGGTTGAAGCCGCCCGTGCCGGTGAGCAGGGCAAAGGCTTTGCGGTGGTAGCGAGTGAAGTGCGTAAATTGGCAGATCAGAGCAAAAAATCGGCTGAACGCGCTAATGCGCTGGTGGCTGATATTCAAAAAGCGACCAATTCTGCGGTGATGGTGGCTGAAGAAGGCAGTAAAACCGCTAAAGAAGTGTTTAATATCGCCGTAAAAAACGGGGAAACCTTCCATGAGCTGATCGGTTACTCCGAAACCATCAACCAGAATGCCCAACAAGTGTTGCTTAATAGCCGCCAACAGGCAGGGGCTTTATCACAAATTAGTGAAGCCATGAAAAATATCAATGTTGGTTCCACCGAAATGGCGGCAGGCACCAAACAAACCAAACTTGGTTTGCAAAACTTGGCGAGTGTAGCCGCCTCTTTGAAAGCCATTGTTTAACAATCAACCGGTATTATTGGAATGGTTACAAAACACATACGCGCCAATTTAAGAGAAAGCACGTCATTCCGGCACGGATTGCCGGAATCCAGAAGCCAAGGATGGCAAGGGCTACAAGCACATCCATGTGTTCTGGATGTCGGCAATCCACTTGTGCCCCAGGGTATGCCGACATGACGGCTTACCCTGCATTTGCAACACATTGTAGATAACCTCGGTGGATGTCATGACTGGCAGTCATCATATTGGCGTAATCTGCCATCGTAATGTGGAAATTTTATGATCGAAGATAAAGAGCTGCGTGATTTGTTTCGTATAGAGTGCGAGGAGCATTTGCAATGCCTTGATGATGGCTTGCTAAATCTTGAGCAACGGCCTGCGGATCAGACTCAACTCGAAGATGTTTTTCGGGCGGCGCACAGTATTAAAGGCGCGGCGCGGATGTTGGGTCTCAATGATATTCAAAGTGTCGCCCATATTTTAGAAGATAGTTTAGCCGCAATCAGAAATGGCGATGCCTTGGTCGAGAAAACGCTAACCGCTGATTTATACCAAAAACTCGACGTGGTACGACGTTTAGTTGAAGAAGCGGTGGGCGAATCAATGGGGACGGATGCTTTGGCGACCGTATCCGCAGCAGCTATTGATGAAGTCGCCGTTGTGGTCAGCAAACCGGTTATAGAACCCGTTATTGAGGTGCCGAAGCCTGCTAACCTACCAACTCCCGCGTTAACTCAGGCTAAAGAATCAGAACCCACTAAAGCCGCCTTTCAGATCGGTACATTGCGCGTAGAACCGCAACGTCTGGACGCGCTATTAACCCACACCGGCGAGTTAGCCGTTACCAATGCCCATATCGCCAGAAGATTAAAGGAAATTGATACGCTCGTAGACCATTACGAGGAATGGACGCGGAGTTTAAAATCAATGGGCTTATCCCTTGAGAATGAAACGCTGGCATTGAAAGGACTTGGTCAAATGCAAACACGTTTAGCTCAATTGCGCTTGGGGTTTATTGAAGATAGTCGTCGGCTCGATTTTGTCTCCGAACAATTGGGTACGGGCATTCGCGCTATTCGCCTCTTACCGTTTTCAACCATTTTCAAACAGTTCCCGCGCATGGTGCATGAGTTAGCGGCAACTTTACACAAAGACGTTGAGTTGGTGATGGAAGGCGCTGAAGTGGTTGCTGATAAGCGGATTTTGGAAGAACTGAAAGACCCGATTATGCACTTGTTACGCAACGCCATTCATCACGGCGTGGAAGACGGTCAGCAACGGCTGAACAGTGGAAAAGCAAAATCAGGCACCATTTTAATCAGAGCCAGCCAAAGCGCCGATTATATTGTGCTCGAAGTGCAGGACGACGGGTACGGGCTTAATATTGCCGAGATTAAACATATTGCTTTGAAGCGTGGTTTGCATAGTGAAGAACAGCTCGCTTTGATGAATGACCAACAAATTCAGGGATTGATCTTATCGCCGGGCTTTACCACCAGTCATTTTATTACCGAGATTTCCGGTCGTGGCGTGGGTCTGGATGTCGTGCGAACCAATGTTGAAAATCTCAAAGGCAGCATACAAATTGACTCGACAGCGGGCAAAGGGGTCACTTTTCGTTTGCAAGTCCCGATGACCTTAGCCACCATGCGGGTACAGATTGTCGGTGTGCAGGGGCGTAGCTATGCCTTACCGCTAAAAGCCATACAGTTTTCTCGTCGTATTAAAGCCTGTGACTTGTTTACGATGGAAGGCAAACAAACCTTATCCATAGCGGGTCAGCCGGTTGCAGTGACTTATCTTGCTGATTTACTTGAGTTGAAACGCACGGTTAATCCACAGACCGAGATGATGTATAGCACCTTCTTGAAGATCGATAATGAATTTTTTGGCTTGATTGTTGATGAGTTACTGGATGAAACCGAGGTCATCCTAAAAACCCAAAGTCAATTGCTCAAACGGGTACGCAATGTATTGGCCACCACCATTTTGGTGAGCGGCGAGGTATGTCCGGTGTTAAATCCTGCTGATTTATTAAAATCAATGCGCAAGTATTATTTGCACGGCAGTACCGCGAGCCGTTTTGAAATTGCCGCCGTCGATAATAGCCGCAAGAAAGCCTTACTACTGGTCGAGGACAGTATTACCACCCGCACTCAGGAAAAACGTATTCTCGAAAGCGCGGGTTATGACGTGACAACCGCCGTTGATGGCATTGATGGCTACAATAAATTTCAGAGTGGACAATTTGATGGCTTGGTAAGCGATGTGGAAATGCCGAATATGAATGGCTTTGAACTGACCCGTGCCATCCGAAAAGTTAAGCAACATGCCGATATTCCCATTATATTGGTGACCTCATTATCATCGGATGCGCATCAGCGAGAAGGTTTGGAAGC
>CANNKH010000096.1 GCA_947504985.1 Methylococcaceae bacterium
CAGCGGCTGATTATTGAAAAAGAAAAAATCAGTAGTTTGAATGAACAATTAAAAAAGCTGGAAAATGAACTCGCTTTACAACAAACCCGCCCGCAACTGATTCGTCAAGAAACCGTTACTGCGCAACTAGAGCTTGAAACCACACAAAAAACCTTGGAAGCACCGCCTGCTTCTGAATCTAAACTAGAAACAGAAGCGGCGCAAATCTATCTAAAATCGTTGTTGGAAGCCCGCACAGCAGAACTAAAAATGCTGGAAATTGAAGCCATCAGTAATCCGGCTCGTGTCGAATTGCTTAAGGCACAATATCAGTTACTGGATACGCAAAAAAATGCTTTTACTCCAGTGGTGACGGCAATAGAAAGCCTCTTGATAGAGCGCCGACAGCAAGAAGCACAAGACGCGCAAGAGGCACTCACTCAGGCAGAAAAGGAATTGTCTGGAAAACACACGGTAATTCAGACGATTACACGCGAAAATATTCAATTCAGCCGCGATTTACAAGCCACTACCGAGAAAATTGACACCTATAACGAACAAAAGGCAGGCATTGACGCACAAGCGGCTGACATTGATGAAGATTTTAAAAACGCGGACAAAAAAATCAGACTGGCTGAATTAAGTCCCGAGTTAGGTAAACTGCTGCGGGAAGAGCGCCGTAACCTGCTAACGCAAATCCAGCATACCTTAGAGTCAGAAACCGTACAAAATGAAACCGCCTTAACCAGTCTTGAACAGTTTAAAGTTGAAGACCATCTGAAAAAATTGACCGATATTGATGCTGAATTGCAACGGGTGATGAAAGCTCAAGTCAATCAGAAACTACCCATAGAGCAGCGTATGATGATTCAGGCCGAACTGCGGGTATTGATGAATAACCAGAAAGATTTGCTGAACAAGCTTTATCTTGCCGATACCACTTATTTGCGCACGCTGGGTGACTTTGATTTTGCGCGTCAGCAAATGAATACTCAGGCTAATAAATTCGCTGTTTATCTTGATGAACGCTTGTTATGGGTGCGTAGTTCTGCCCCGATTGATCTCAATTTTATCGCCGACTTGTATTACTCAACACAATGGCTGTTATCGCCCATTAATTGGGTAACTGCCGTTAAAGATTTGTATAACAGCTTAATTAAATGGCCATTTTTGACCTTTATTGCGGCACTCAGTTTGGTAGGTATCGTGTTCTGTGGGCAATGGTTGAAATTAGAATTGACCACTATTGCCAATCAAGTGGAGAAAATTTCTACCGATCATTTTTTCCATACACTGAAAGCATTGGCGTATACCTTATTACTGGTGATACCGATTCCACTATCCGGTTATTACGCCGGTTGGTTTTTGACCCACAATTTGCACGCCGATAACTTTAGTAAAGCTATCGGTACTGGTTTACAAACGGCGATGATCTCGCTGTTTTTTCTACAGTTTTTTTATCGCTTATTTGCAGCCACCGGCATAGCGCGCAAACATTTTCAATGGCCACTAAATTCAACCAATCTATTGCGCCGACAAACCGCTTGGCTGCGCTTTGTCGCCGTACCATCAGCTTTTATCATTAATAGCACCGGCATTTCTAAAGTTTATGCACATAGTGATAGCCTAGGGCGATTGGCGCTCATTATCAGCATGGTCGCCATGATTGTTTTTTTATATCACATCCTTGAGTCTCGCAACGGCGTATTAAATTATTCCGTCAAAACCCATCCTGACCACTGGTTGTCAAAACTACGCTATATCTGGTATCCAGCAGCGATTATCCTGCCGTTAATTATCATAGGTTTTGCCGTCTCTGGGTATTATTTAAGCGCATTGGAATTACAGCAAAAATTAATTATCACTTTGCGACTTATTTTTCTGACCATTATTATCCATGCGCTGGTCTTTCGTTGGCTCACCCTGGTTAATCGACAATTAGCCATTGCCAATGCCCGACAAAAACGCAGAACCGCAGCCTTATCCGAAAAACATCATGCCGCCATCGCTGGCGAAGACCCGATTCTACCTATCGATGATCATCTCATTGATATTCCAAAGATTAATGCACAAACCATCAATTTGCTCAATGTCTTCATCGGCATCAGTTTAATTATCGGCTTCTCAGTGATTTGGAAAAATATCCTGCCTGCGTTTTCTTTTCTGGAAAATATTGTGCTTTGGCAACATCAAGTTAATGTCAATAATCAGGAGAGTTATGCCCCAATTACGTTGACCAATCTGATACTGGCGGGACTCTATATTTTTATCACCATCGTCTCGATGCGAAATTTTTCCGGCATCATGGAATTATTTGTTTTCAGGCGTCTAGCAATAGAAGCCGGTGGGCGCTATGCCGTTAATCAACTGGCAAAATATCTTTTATTTTCGATTGGTTTCATCTCGGTAGCCAATGAACTGGGCGGCAGTTGGTCGCAAGTACAATGGCTGGTAGCCGCGCTGGGTGTCGGCTTGGGGTTTGGCTTACAGGAAATTTTCGCCAATTTGGTATCAGGCATCATTCTACTGTTTGAGCGCCCAATACGAGTAGGCGACACGGTAACGGTAGGCGATGTCACCGGTAAAGTCAGCCGTATCCAAATGAGGGCAACCACAATCATGGACTGGGATCAGAAAGAACTCATCGTGCCCAACAAAACCTTTATCACTAACCAGCTCGTCAATTGGACGTTAAGTGATGCGGTAACTCGCGTGGTTATTCCGGTCAATATTGCCTGTGATGCCGATATTGAGCTGGCGCATAAAGTGATGCTGGAGACCGTACAAACCACACCGATGGTGCTTAAAGACCCTGAGCCCTGCGTACTTTTTATGAGTTTTGGCGACAGTGCGCTGCATTTTTCCGTGTATGTCTACGTCAGTGAATTATCACATCGCCTACAAGTGACTCATAGTCTGCATGTCCGCTTGGTAAAGGCGCTACGTGATCACAACATAGAAATCCCTGTGCCACAACGCGACATTCATATTCGTTCCGTCGTACATGAAGCTAACAACATCAAAAATCTTGCCATACCCACTTCTATTTAAAGAAAACCATTAAACCGAGAGTCAAGTCTTACTGCCTGACCTGCATGAAATGAAATGCGCGTATGCAGCATAAACGAAACAAGCATGGCATAATGCTCAATTTTTGACGCTGAGACATCAGCATTAACCCGTTTTATACAGAACCATTTGTAAACAAAACATGAAATTAAATGATCAAAAGCTGCGTGAATTGGGATTGGCGGTTATCCAGGTAGAAGCTCAAGCCATTGCCAAACTAGCCGATCAGGTTAATGACAATTTTGTAACCGCCTGTAAATTGATGTTCAATTGCAAAGGGCGGGTTGTCGTCACGGGCATGGGCAAATCAGGTCATATCGCTGGAAAAATAGCGGCAACCTTGGCAAGCACGGGAACCCCTGCATTTTTTGTGCATCCCGGTGAAGCTAGTCATGGCGACTTAGGCATGATTACCCCGCAAGATGTCGTGATGGCATTATCAAACTCAGGGGAAACAGCGGAAGTATTAACTATTTTGCCAATTATTAAACGTCTGGATGTCCCGTTAATTGCGATTACCGGAAATCCTGATTCAACACTGGCAAAATTTGCGACAACTTATATTAATGTTGCCGTTGAGCAAGAGGCTTGCCCGCTCGGACTGGCGCCAACGTCTAGCACGACAGCCGCCTTGGTTATGGGCGATGCGTTAGCTGTTTCCCTACTTGAAGCCAGAGGCTTCACTCGCGACGATTTTGCGTTATCGCATCCTGGCGGTAGCCTGGGTAGACGCCTGTTATTAAGGGTGAGCGATATTATGCATGTGGGTGTTGATATGCCATCAGTGCCTGAATCAGCACTTATCAGTCATGCCTTGTTGGAAATGACTGAAAAAAAACTGGGCATGACCGCTGTGGTTGAGGCCGATAATCGTGTAATCGGTATTTTTACAGACGGTGATTTACGGCGGATGCTGGGACGCCACCTTGACATTAACAACACCGCTATCACTGAAGTAATGACGCCTTATTGTGCGGTCATTTCAGAAAACACATTGGCTGCAGAAGCCATGCAGATTATGGAACAGAAAAAAATTAACGCACTCATCGTTGTAGATGAAAACCAGTGTGCCATAGGTGCCTTGAACATGCATGATTTGATAAGAGCGGGAATTGTATGATGACCGACACGGCAAAGAACCCACTTATTCTGGAAAAAGCCAAAAAACTTAAGCTGTTGATTCTTGATGTTGACGGCGTATTAACTGATGGTAAGCTTTTTTTTGATAATCAGGGTAATGAGTACAAGTCATTTCATGCCCAAGATGGTCACGGCATTAAGCTATTGCGTCAAACAGGCGTCGAAGTCGCTATTATTTCCGGGCGAAAATCCATCGTTGTCGAATTACGAATGAAAAGTTTGGGTATCAATCATGTTTACCAAGGCTATGAAGATAAACGTAGCGCATTTGCTGAGCTTATCAATCAGTTAGGCCTAACACCAGCTCAGGTCGCCCATGTCGGTGATGATTTACTAGATTTACCGATTATGAGCAGAGTTGGATTGTCCATTGCGGTTAATGATGCGACAAGCACAGTAAAACAACACGCTGATTGGTGTACAACACGCGGCGGTGGACAAGGTGCTGTTAGGGAAGTGTGTGATCTGATCATGCAAGCACAAGGCCACTTTGATGACATTGTTAATGCCTATCTAAAATGATTTTAAGGGAAAATAAGACGATGCTGTATTTGGCTATTATTGCGCTAATAAGCTGGATACTGCTTAACCTGACCGGTTTAGATAAAGTTAACCGTGGTTTACTCCCCGGACACTATCCTGATTATTACAGTACCGGCTACACAAAATGGGAAATGAACGAAATCGGCACACTAAAAAACAAGTTACATGCTGATAAAATGACCCATTTTAGCGATGACCACACCACTTTTATGGATAAGCCTTTATTCTTCTCGTTTTCTCACAAAAAACATATCGAGTCGCCGCCGTGGATGATTGCAGCGGAAACCGGTTTGTTATCGGCTGATGGCAAACAGTTGCTACTAAATGGACAAGTGAGCATTGATAGGGCTGGCTCAAGCGCAATTAGGCCGGTACAAATAAAAACCTCTAATTTAAAAGTAAAGCCGGATACCAGCTATGCAGAAACGGATGCGTGGGCAGAGTTGATCAGCATACCAAACAGAACAACAGGTGTTGGAATGAAGCTGACTTTTATGCAACCGATTCGTCTGGAATTGCTTAGTCATGTAAAAGGAAAATATGAAAAAAAATAATAAATTAATCATTTTCTGTAGTGCATTGTTAATAGCATTATGTGCTTCCGGTGCTTTTGCTTTAGAAAGCGATGCCGATCAACCCATAACAATAGACTCAAATACCGCAACCTACGATGATGCCACGGCAACCAGCACCTATACCGGTAATGTCATCTCAGTGCAGGGCAGCATCCGCGTAAACTCAGATAAGCTTGTTGTTTATCTGAAAGATGGAGAAGCAGAAAAGTTGGTATTTACTGGCAAACGAGCCAAATTTAGACAAACCCCGAGCCAAGGCAGCGAAGATATTGTTGGTGAAGCCTTAACAGGTGAATATTATCCTAAAAAAAACCTGCTAACACTGATTGACGAGGCTACTGTAACGCAAGCTAATGCGACGTATACCAGTAAATTTATTGAATATGACATTAAAAGTTCGCTGGTTAAAGCCGGTGAAAAATCATCTGATGCCAAACGCGTCCATGCTATATTGAAACCCAAGAAAGAAAAGTAAAATGGCAACCTTAGCGGCACAACAGCTGATAAAAACCTACCATAAACGTAATGTCGTCAATGGGGTCTCGCTACATATTAATACTGGAGAAGTGGTTGGATTATTAGGACCCAATGGTGCCGGCAAAACCACCAGTTTTTATATTATGGTGGGCTTGATTAAAGCGGATGGCGGTGAAATTACGCTAGATTCACAAACCATTACGCATCAGCCAATGCACCTAAGAGCGCGTGCTGGAATTGGCTATCTACCTCAGGAAGCTTCGGTTTTTCGTAAACTGAGTGTGGCAAATAATTTACGCGCAGTTCTTGAGATTAGCGGCAGCTTGACGACCGGACAAATGGAGCTGGTCATTGAAGAATTATTGCTGGAGTTTAATATCCTGCATCTACGAGATCAACTGGCTTTGAGCTTATCGGGTGGTGAACGACGACGGGTTGAAATCGCCAGAGCATTGGCAACTCAGCCACAGTTCATCTTGCTGGATGAGCCTTTTGCTGGCGTTGATCCCATATCGGTTGAAGATATTAAAAAAATCATCGTACATTTGAAGAATCGCGGCATTGGCGTATTGATTACCGAGCATAATGTCAGGGAAACACTAGGTATTTGTGATCGAGCCTATATACTAAACGACGGCAAGGTCATTGCTGAAGGCGGATCTGAAGCGATTGTCGCTAATGAAGAAGTCCGTAAAGTCTATTTAGGCAATACCTTTAGCCTTTAATTAGGCTTATCTTTAAATCTAGTATTGCAAAAAAACAATTTAAAATGGCTACGCTGAAATGATAGCCCTCGAAATAATTATCTCGAAATGAAACAGTCCTTACATCTTCGGCAGGGTTTGCAACTAAGTATGACGCCGCAATTGCAGCAGGCGATCAAATTGTTGCAGATGTCAACACTCGATTTACAGCAAGAGATCCAGCAGGCGCTTGAGTCCAACATGATGCTGGAAGTGGAAGAAGAAACAGGCGTTCAAACACTTGATATACTGTCAGATAAAAAAATAGAGCATTCTGATTCCGTAACCAGCGAAGGCTCACAGACCGATATCCCTGATGAATTACCCGTTGACTCATCTTGGGATGATATTTACGAAAGTGTAATGGAGTCAGGCACTCACAACAGCGAAGCGGTTGAGTTTGAATCACAACGTAGCTGTGCATCAACACTACTGGATCACTTACTATGGCAGTTGGAATTAACACGGTTTTCAGAACGCGATCATGCAATAGCCATTAGTATCATCGATTCGATTAATGAAGATGGTTATCTGATAAGTGGCCCGGAAGATATTTTTCAGTCGCTACAAAATCAATTTGACGATCTCGATTTTGACGAAGTGAATGCCGTATTGCACAGAATTCAGCATTTTGATCCCGCTGGCGTTGCTGCGATTGACTTAAGCGACTGTTTACGACTGCAATTACAACAGTTGCCAGAATCTATTCCTTACCGCGAAGAAGCACTGATTGTTGTTTGCCAATACTTGGATTTATTAGCGACGCACGAGCAATCTAAACTAATGCGCAAACTGGGCTTGACCGAACGTGAATTAAACGCCGTTGTCGCATTAATCAGAACGCTGGAGCCTAAACCTGGCTCACGCATACAAGAGACAGATTCAGAATATGTGATACCTGATGTCTATGTCACTAAACAACAAGGTCATTGGCAAGTGCAGCTTAATCCTGAGATTGCGCCCAAATTACGTATTAATCCTTTTTATTCTGCAATGATAAAACGAGCAGATAACAGCAAGGATAATACCTGTATGAAAGATCATTTACAGGAAGCACGCTGGTTTATTAAAAGTCTCCATAGCCGCAATGATACCTTACTACGCGTCGCACGCTCCATTGTGGAAAAGCAGTCCGGATTTCTCGAACACGGCTCTGTTGCAATGAAGCCAATGGTGCTGCGTGATATTGCTGAAGAACTGGAACTGCATGAATCCACTATATCCCGAGTCACCACCCAAAAATTCATGCACACCCCCAATGGTATTTTTGAATTCAAATATTTTTTTTCCAGTCATGTATCGACTGAGGGCGGCGGCGAGTGCTCGTCTACAGCCATCAGAGCGATTATTAAAGAATTAATCGGCAATGAAGAACCAGCAAAACCGCTGAGCGATAAAAAAATTGCCGATTTTTTAAACGAGAAAGGTATCAATGTTGCGAGAAGAACAATTGCCAAGTATCGAGAAGCGATGTTTATAGCATCATCAAGTCAGAGAAAGCGTATTTTATAGCGCTGGTCTCACGCAAAACCAAATCAATTATTAAGGAGTTTTACCATGCAAGTTATAGTAACAGGTCATCATTTAGAAATTACCGACGCTTTAAAAGAAAATATCGATGCGAAATTTGCCAAATTAGCGCGCCATTTCGATAATGTTACTGATGTACATGTTATTTTAAGCGTAGAAAAATTAATTCAAAAAGCAGAGGCCACTTTACAAATAAGCGGCGCCAAACTATTTGCAGAAGATCATCAAGAAGATATGTATGTCGCCATTGACAATATGGTTGACAAACTGGATCGTCAGATCACCAAACATAAAGAAAAAACGGGAAGTCACCGATAAATTGACCCACACACAAGGCGCAAGTGATTTCGTTGCGCCTTGTGTTTTTTACAGAAGCCTATGAAGCTATTAATCGTCAGTGGTCTTTCAGGCTCCGGCAAAAGCATTGCCCTGGATACCCTAGAAGATTGCAATTATTACTGCATTGATAATCTGCCGGTTACCTTACTGGAAGATTTTATTAATCACGTTATGCTGGTTGATAAAACAACCTACGCCAAAACCGCCATAGGTATTGACGCCAGAAACCAGAGCGAAAGTCTGTCCTCTTTTTCTGAAAGTATAAACCTGATTCGCAGCAAAGGAATTGATTGTGAAGTGATGTTTATGCAAGCGGAAGAAGCGACTATATTAAAACGCTACAGCGAAACCCGCCGAAGACATCCACTAACGGATTTTAATATCCCATTAAAAGAAGCATTAAGAATTGAAAGGGAAATGCTAACGCCGATTGCAAGGCATGCCAATGTCGTAATTGACACCAGTCGAACGCACTATCATCAATTGCGTGAATTAATCAGAGAGCACATCGGGGAAAGAGATGTTTTGCATATTTCCCTGCAATTCCAGTCATTTGGCTTTAAGCATGGCGTGCCTTTAGATGCTGATTTTGTGTTTGATGCACGCAGCTTACCCAATCCACACTGGATTCCTGAATTACGCATATTGACCGGAAAGGACCAACAAGTCATTGATTTTTTAAATGGGCAGGAATTAGTTGCAGAATTTTTTCACGATATCACCCTTTTTCTTGAGCGCTGGATACCTCGTTTTGAAGCTGAGGGACGCAGCTATTTGACCGTAGCGATTGGCTGTACAGGTGGTCAACACCGATCAGTTTATTTGGTGGACGCATTAGTCAAACAGTTTAAGAAATCTTATCGAAATGTCATCATCCGTCATCGCGAATTACACTGAGTTTAATCAGTCTCGCGCGTGTTTTTATCACGTAAGTTCGCTATATTGATACCCGCGATAAAAAAACAGCGCTATCCCTATTAGGACACACCATGAAAACATTAAAAATACTCACAGGACTTTGCCTGATCGCTATCACTGCCTCGGTATCAGCAGAAGAAAAATTTAAAGTCTGCGCAGATCCGCTTAATCCTCCCTATTCGAGCAAAAATAGAGATGGATTTGAAAACAAAATTGCGGCTCTATTTGCTAAAGAATTGGGACAATCCCTTGAATATACCTGGTTTCCGCAACGTATCGGTTTTATCCGTAATACTTTGATGGCACCGATTAAAGAGAGTGAAGTGGACAGCAAAGAATTTAAATGCGATGTCGTTATGAATGTGCCAGCAGGTTCTGATATGACATTAACAACCCAACCCTATTATCGCTCAAGTTATGTATTACTCATTGCTAAAGGGCGCGGCTGGGATGATATTAAAAATGCGTCTGATCTCACCA
>CANNKH010000097.1 GCA_947504985.1 Methylococcaceae bacterium
AGCGCCAATATTGGTATCAGCCTTCCTGGTACGGGTGAAACGCCGGTAGCACCGGTTTATGAAGATGGCGAAAAAACAGTAACACTAAAAGGCGACAGGATTGCTGAAGAATTTCAGGAGATCGTACAGCGATATATTGAATCGCATTACGCGATTAAAGGTGAAATCACCGCGGAGTGATCACTACTTCAAGGTTTTATAGAAAAGCAGTTGACCGATACCTAACCCCGTTTCTTCATTGAGCTTTAGGTATCGGTTTGGCTAAACTTAAGTGTGACTAACACCCTCAACAATTCTTTTTTCTCGTTTTTCGCTAGCTTTTTCAATTTTTGAAAAAACTCTTAGAATGTCTGTGGCAGATATTATTCCAACCAGTTTGTTGTCTTTATCAACAACAGGCAATGCGCCCACCTTATTATTAGCCATAATCGCGGCGGCTTCTGAAGCATAAGTGTCGCGATGAACAGTCAATACGCCACGGTGCATGATATGTTGCACTTTTTTGGGTACAACATGCAGAGTCACTGCGCCGGTCGATGCTTCAATTGCACTGGAATTGTTTTTTGGACCGAGCGCTTTATACAAGTCCCTATCGGATACAATCCCGATAACTTTGCCTTTTTCAAGAACGGGTAAGTGACGAATTTTTTCATAATGAATTAAGAAAAAAACGCGATCGATCAAGTCGTGTTCCTCGACAGTAAATACTTTAGCGGTCATTAAGTCTTCAACGCGCATGTTGTTCTCCTGATAGTGATAAACCGTTAAGCATAGAGAAATAAAGGTTTTTTTACAAGATTAAAAATGGCTAATCTATGTCCTTTTTGTCACTCTAAAAACTCATCCGACTCAGCTTGTTCGGCATCCTCAATCAGGCCATCTTCGATTTTTTCATCCTGAATAGGTGGTTGTTCTGGAAAAAGAAAATCGATGAAGAAAACGGGGAAAAACAATAAAATCATTACCGCAATAGCAACAAATCCCGGACTAATAATACCTGATAGCCAATAGGCGACGGCACTACCGCACAATATACGCATAGGTCCGGGTGCCTTAATATCTACGGTTTTAACTTTTATTATTTTAGTTTTGGTTTTTGCCAATGCCGTTTTCCTGTAACGAGGTATGTACCCATTACGATGGTAGCTTTCTTGATCAATCCCCACCATGAAGGTACAACTTTTAAACACGTCATGGTGGGTAGGCTTGTTTTATATCGCGCTCTTAATTCTCTCTAAAGCATTTTCCAGATTCGCCATACTGGTTGCTATCGAAATTCTGATATGTCCAGGACAACCGAATGCAGAACCGGGTACTAATGCTACACCGGCGTTTTCTATCAAATATTCAGAAAATTCAAGATCATCGTTGATGTTATCCAAACGGGCAATGAGTTTTTCGACATTTGGGAACACATAAAACGTTCCATCTGTTTCCAGACACTCAATGCCGTCAATTTTATTGAGTTCAGCGACGACAACATCATGACGTTGCTTAAATTCAACACACATGCGATCTATAAAGCTTTGGTCGCCTGTCAATGCCGCCTCTGCAGCCACTTGTGAAATTGAAGTTGGATTGGAGGTACTTTGTGACTGAATGGTACACATGGCTTCAATCAAATCAGCAGGCCCTGCGGCATACCCGATACGCCATCCGGTCATTGAATAGGCTTTAGATACACCGTTCATGACGACAGTACGCTCGTAAAACTCGGGATGAGCATTCAAGATATTCACAAATGTGCCTTTTTCCCAAAGGATATGTTCATACATATCATCAGTAGCGATAATGATGTTGGGGAAATCTTTCAGCACATCGCCTAATGCCTTAAGCTCTTCCAGCGAATATGCAACGCCGGAGGGATTAGATGGACTGTTGATAAAAATTAGACGCGTTTTGTCCGTGATAGCGGCACGTAATTGTTCTGGAGTGATTTTAAAATGCTGAGCCTGTGTGGTTTCAATAATCACCGGCACACCGTCCGCCAATAACACCATGTCAGGATAAGATACCCAAAATGGTGCCGGAATAATCACTTCATCGCCAGCATTCAGTAACGCCTGTGTTAAGTTGAAAGAACTTTGCTTGCCACCGCACGATACCAAAATCTGCTTGGGTAGGTAATCTAATCCATTATCATTTTTGAATTTGGTAATAATGGCCTTTTTCAGACTTGGAATGCCATCAACCGCCGTGTATTTGGTAAAGCCATTTTCGATAGCCTTAATAGCGGCGGCCTTGATATGATCGGGAGTATCAAAATCTGGCTCGCCAGCACCTAGGCCGATAATATCTTTGCCAGCAGCACGCATGGCGGCAGCTCTCGCCGTAATAGCTAAAGTAGGTGATGGTTTAACGGATTGAACCCTATTAGAAAGTATGATGCTCATGTTACGCCCTGTAAAATCAATAAAATTTGGCGATTATACACTACGCTTAATAGCTTGCTAACTCGCAAACTTAACTTAGGTAACCCACAAAAAACAAATCATCCACTTGTTATAGACCGCTGGCTTCGACTCCGCTCAGCCAACGGTGGTTTATTTTTTGCAGGTTACCTTACTGTTAATCATTAATGATGGGCTAATATAAAAAATTGCATAGAAACGATATAGACTAAGACCAATACTGGAGACAAAATAGCTAACCGCTGTACTGGGCTGGATCATTTTGCGTCAGCTATCTGCACTTCTCATTTAAAACACTAACTAATATTAAAAGGCACCGTATGTTACCTACCAAATTATTTCCTTTAATTCTGCTGTTAAATAGCCTTGCCGTTGCCCATGCGGGCACTCTCAGTAACGGCCAATGGTCGCCCGAATGCGAATCCAGTCCCGAACCACCGACACTTGAAACAACGGGAACTATAGAAGCCTATAACGCAAGTGTTAAGGCAGTAAACGATTGGCAAACACTTGCCCAGACCTATATGGCCTGCTTAGTCAATGAGGCAAATGCTGATAACGAAGCTATCGCCAAAGCAGCAAACAAAGAACAAGCAAAATTAAAAGCAACTCTTGATAAAATTAAGGTCGATGCCGCCGCATCAAAATTCGGAAAAAAGTAGGGTTGGAATTATCCAAAGAGGCTCATTATTCTGTCGTGGTTGAGCATCAGACAGGGATTTTACACCAATGATTTAAGGTTAAATCCCGAAACACCATGACGGATTTTGCATTGTCGATTAAAATGCACCGGATTTTCCAAGCTCGATTTAATAATAGGGCATCCCCACTCTTCTCAAGCCCAATAAAACCTACATGACAAAATACATTTTCATTACCGGCGGTGTTGTTTCATCGCTAGGCAAGGGTATTGCCGCTTCTTCGTTAGCCGCTATTTTAGAAGCGCGTGGCCTTAAAGTGACAATGACCAAGCTCGATCCTTATATCAATGTCGATCCTGGCACGATGAGTCCGTTTCAGCATGGCGAAGTATTTGTCACCGAAGATGGTACTGAAACTGATCTCGACTTAGGGCATTATGAACGGTTTCTTAAAACCACCATGTCCAAGAAAAACAATTTCACAACCGGTCAGGTTTATGACAGCGTGCTACGCCGTGAACGTAAAGGCGAATATCTAGGCGCTACCGTTCAAGTCATCCCGCATATTACGGATGAAATTAAAACCCGTGTCTATCAAAGCGCCGAAGGCATGGATGTCGCTTTGATTGAAGTTGGTGGAACCGTCGGCGATATTGAATCGCTGCCGTTTCTCGAAGCCATCCGGCAAATGCGTTTTGAACTGGGCGTTGATAGATCGCTGTTCATTCACTTAACACTGGTGCCTTACATCCGTTCTGCCGGCGAGATCAAAACCAAACCTACCCAGCATTCGGTTAAAGAATTACGCAGCATTGGTATTCAGCCAGATATTTTGATATGTCGTTCCGAACAACCCGTACCGGTTAGTGAACGACGCAAAATTGCGCTTTTTACCAACGTCGAAGAAAAAGCGGTTATTTCCGCTGTTGATGCCGACTCCATTTATCGCATTCCGCTATTGCTGCATGACCAAGGCTTAGATGACATTGTCGTCAAACGCTTGCGCTTGGATGTGCCGCCCGCTGATTTAACCGAATGGAAAAATGTACTCGAGGCCTTGAGCAATCCGGTTAATACGGTGACTATTGCCATTGTCGGCAAATATGTCGATCATTCCGACGCTTATAAATCACTTAATGAAGCCTTAATTCATGCCGGGATTCGCACTCGCACAAAGGTCAATATTTCGTATATTGATTCCGAAGTCATTGAAGATGAAGGCGTCGCAAGGCTTAAAGCCGTCGATGCCATTCTAGTACCCGGCGGCTTTGGTGAGCGTGGTGTAGAAGGCAAAATTGCCACCGTACGTTACGCACGCGAAAACAAAATCCCTTATCTGGGTATCTGCTTGGGTATGCAAGCCGCAGTCATTGAATTTGCCCGTGATGTTGCCGGACTGGAGGGCGCCCATAGCACTGAATTTCTGCCGAAATCGCCGCATCCTGTTATCGGCTTAATTACCGAATGGATGGCAGAAAGCGGTCAACTAGAAACCCGCGATGAAAATTCCAATATGGGGGGCTCTATGCGCCTTGGTGGTCAACAGTGTCGTTTGCAACCCAATTCACTGGCATTTGAATTGTATAAAAAAGACGTCATTACCGAACGCCATCGTCATCGTTACGAATTTAACAATCAATATTTTGACAAACTGGAACAGGCGGGCATGCGTTTTTCCGGCAAATCTATTGATGGTCGCCTCGTAGAAGTCATTGAAATACCAGATCATCCGTGGTTTTTAGCTTGCCAGTTTCATCCAGAATTTACCTCAACACCGAGAAAAGGACATCCGTTATTTTCCGGTTTTGTCGTTGCCGCGTCTCAAAATAAAAAACAGGAAACAGCGTAATGAAGTTATGTGGCTTTGAAGTGGGTTTAAATCAACCCTTATTTTTAATCGCCGGCCCCTGTGTCATCGAAAGTGAACAACTGGCTTTGGATACTGCGGGCTATCTAAAAGAATTAACAACGGCATTGGGTATCTCTTTCATCTACAAATCATCATTTGATAAAGCCAACCGCTCATCACATGAAAGTTTTCGTGGTTTAGGTGTAGAAACCGGCTTGGCAATACTGGAAAAAGTCAAACAACAAATCGGTGTGCCCGTATTAACGGATGTACATGAAGACACGCCGCTGACAGAAGTGGCTTCGGTGGTTGATGTGATGCAAACGCCAGCGTTTTTGTGCAGACAAACCAATTTTATTCAAGCTGTTGCGGCGCAGGGTATTCCAGTCAATATCAAAAAAGGTCAGTTTCTCGCACCTTGGGATATGGTAAATGTTGCTAATAAAGCCAAAGCAACTGGAAATCAGCAGATTATGGTTTGTGAGCGGGGCGTGTCGTTCGGCTACAACAACCTGGTTTCAGACATGCGCTCGCTTGCCGTCATGCGCGATACCGATTGCCCCGTTGTTTTTGATGCCACCCATTCTGTACAACTTCCTGGCGGACAAGGCACTTCATCAGGCGGACAACGTGAATTTGTACCTGTCTTGGCCAGAGCCGCTGTTGCAGTCGGGATTGCAGGTTTGTTTATGGAAACCCATCCCAACCCTGCACAAGCCAAAAGTGACGGACCAAACTCTTGGCCATTACACAGAATGCGCGAGTTATTGGAAACCTTGATAATTTTAGATAATGCCGTTAAAAGCCAAGCGTTTATTGAAACGACTTTGTAATTGGATTAAGCCATCATGCCTAAAATCACCCAGTTATCCGAACTTGATTTAACGGCTGATTATAGTTATGCCGATTATTTAACTTGGCAATTTACTGAAACGGTGGAGTTAATTAAAGGCAAGATTCAGTTAATGTGTCCTGCACCTAATGTTAGGCATCAACGATTCTCGATGTATTTTAGTGGGCGTTTGTTTTCATATTTTGAAAATAAATCTTGCCAAGTTTTTGCCGCGCCATTTGATGTGCGTTTATACGACCGCAGTAAATCTTTATTAGCCAACAAAGACATCACCACCGTGGTGCAACCGGATATTTGTGTGATTTGCGATAACAGCAAATTAGATGAACAAGGTTGTAATGGCGCACCCGATTGGATTATTGAAATTTTATCTAAAGGCACCGCCAAAAAAGATATTAAAGACAAACACGCGCTTTATGCTGAAAGTGGCGTAAAAGAATATTGGCTGGTTTTTCCTTACGAGGAAGTCATTCAGCAATTTGTTTTGTGTAATAAAAATAACAGCTACCAATTAGCGAATAGTTATGCAGGTGATGACATCGCAATGCCTTATTTATTTCCTGATTTAGCGATTGATTTATCTGCATTATTTAAAAATAGCTGATTTTTCTTGTTTCATTTTAACCTGCCGACCCCTTATTTTTATTTTTTTAACCCTTGGAGCTAGACATAACATGAGCAAAATTATAGATATTAAAGCAAGAGAAATTTTAGACTCACGCGGTAACCCAACCCTGGAAGCAGATGTTATTTTAGCCTCTGGTGTCATTGGCAGCTCAATGGTGCCTTCTGGTGCCTCAACTGGCGAACGCGAAGCTATTGAATTGCGAGATGGCGATAAATCTCGTTATTTGGGTAAAGGCGTACTAAATGCGGTTAATAACGTCAGAACAGAAATTCGTGATGCGGTAATGGGCATGGAAGTGACCGATCAAGCAGGCATTGATGGCAAAATGATTGCGCTGGATGGCACCGATACCAAAGCCCGTTTAGGCGCAAATGCCATGCTTGCAGTCTCTATGGCGGCCGCACATGCCGCCGCGAAAGAAGCCGGACAACCTCTTTATCGTCATTTGAATAAATCCGGTGAATTTATATTGCCTGTGCCAATGATGAACATCATCAACGGTGGTTCACATGCAGATAACAGCGTTGATCTGCAAGAATTTATGATTCTTCCTGTCGGCGCCCCCACGTTCCGTGAAGCGATTCGTTACGGTGCAGAAGTTTTCCACAACCTGAGCAAAGTTTTAAAATCAAAAGGCTTGGCAACAACAGTGGGTGATGAAGGTGGTTTTGCCCCTAACTTATCCTCTAACGAAGAAGCTATCAGCGTTATTTTGCAAGCGATAGAACAAGCGGGCTACAAACCAGGCGTAGACATTTACTTAGGTTTAGACGCGGCCGCCTCTGAATATTATAGCGATGGCATTTATAACTTGGCATCAGAAAGCAAAACGTATAGCTCAGCCGCCATGGCTGATTTCTTCGTAGACTGGGTTGACCGTTATCCTATTATCAGTATTGAAGATGGTTTCGATGAAAATGACTGGGACGGTTGGAAATTGTTGACTGAAAAACTGGGTGGACGTATTCAATTAGTCGGTGATGATTTATTCGTTACCAACCCGGCTATTTTGGCAAAAGGCATTGAAAGAAATATCGCCAATTCCATTCTGATTAAAGTTAACCAAATTGGTACGCTAACAGAAACCTTGGCTGCCATCGATATGGCGCATAAAGCGGGTTATTCAGCGGTGGTTTCCCATCGTTCAGGTGAAACAGAAGATACGACAATTGCCGATTTAGCGGTTGCAACCGGCACGGGTCAAATTAAAACTGGTTCATTAAGCCGTTCAGACCGTGTAGCAAAATACAATCGGCTAATGAAAATTGAAGAAGAATTAGGTGATTTGGCCAAATTCGCAGGTCGTAGCGCGTTTAAAATGCTGTAAACCATAAAGCCGGGTTATCGGTACGACTTAACCGAAAACTCGGCGCAAGCCACCGACATTTATCTGTCGGTGGCTTTATCATCCCACTAATAAAGATCGGTTGTGAATTGACACTTCTTTTCTATCTTGCTAATTCTCAAAGTTAAAGATGATTATCTGCAGGTAAATGAGTTTTTCGCACCTACGCTTAATCGTAAACACTGCCGCATAATTAGCCCATTAGCTCTTGTCCGAATCGTTCCATGAAAATTCTCGTTATAACCCTCTTATTATTGATAGCTCATCTGCAATACCGGTTATGGCTGGGAGATGACAGCATTGAGCAGTTAAAAGTGTCTGAGCTGCGTCTGGCAAATTTAAAAAAACAGGTCGATGAAAAAAAACAGCGTAATGACGCACTTTATGCCGAAGTGGAAGATTTGAGAAAGGGGCAAGAAGCTTTGGAAGAACGAGCTAGAGACGAATTGGGAATGATCAAGGAAAACGAAACCTTCTTTCAGGTGCTTGAGTAAAATGCAATAGTCACATTATTTTGATTAATATAGCACTAGTTCCCCTCAGCATTTATTTTCACTACCTTAAATTTAACATTTCGTAAGTATTCAGTCCCCCTCTTAGAAAAAGAGGGGTTAGGGGAGATTTAATAAGATTAATCCCCCCTCAATCCCCTTTATGCCCTTGGGTGCTTTTTCAAAGGGGGAGGTGAATAATTACAACATTTCCATCCACTCTTAGAATAAGAATCACACTTTTTGAAGCCAGCCAACGAGTAAGTAAAATGAAAAGATGCGTAATACATATTGGTATGCACAAAACAGGCTCAACCTCTATTCAACTTAGTTTTTTTAATCAATTAAATAATAGTGAATGGAAATACGCCAACATTGGGAGTTCTAATCATGGACCTACCTTACAACGCATACTTCATGAAGAATTACCCCGCCAAAACAAGGCTGACGGATCGGCTAATGCCAATAGTAATGAAGCACTTAATAAATTAATCAAAGATCTGGAACAAGAAGGTGAAAATTATCTCCTTTCAGGAGAATGGCTAAGCACTAATATTGGACTACCAACACTAACCGCATTGCGTGACTTACTTTTATTACACGTTGAAAAGATAACGGTTATGGGTTATGTGCGGTCACCAAGAAGTTTCATGGAAAGCTCTTTTCAAGAACGCTTAAAAAGAAGCGCGTTAAAATTAGATTTTAAATATTTCCCTAGATACCGTCTTCGCTTAGAACCTTTTGATATCGTTTTTGGCAAAGAAAATGTAATGCTTGCTAAATTTAACCCGGCAACGTTTAAAAAAGGTTGTGTTGTACAAGATTTTTGTCATCGTTTAGACATTGAATTTCCTGAAACATTGGTAAAAAGACGAAATGAAAGTTTGTCTCGCGAAGCGATAGCGTTTTTATATACTTATAGAAATTTTCTCAATAAACAGGAGGCCGATATAAATTTTTCTATTAGAGAAAATGAAGCCCTGGTTAATTACCTAACAAAGCTAAAGGGCAGTAAATTACGCTTTGCTACAGAAGCAATTAATCCTATATTAACTAAAAATCAGACACATATTGAATGGATGGAGGCTCGTTTAGGTGAATCGCTAGAGGAACCTTATGAAGACAGCGCAGATGCCATTCGTTCAGAGGACGATTTATTACGCTATAAACCAGAAGATTTAATGTGGTTAGCTGAGCAATTAGGCTCTAAATACATTGATAAATACCAGTCCAACATGAAGCCTAAACAAGTGGCTCGCTGGATGCTGGCATTACATTTAAAAGTGATTGAAAAAAACTCAGGACATCAAAAAATGAGCTTAAAAAAACTGGTACGCAATGCAAAAAAAAATACCCCCGAACTAGAGGCGATACCGGAAGCTCAAGCCATTGCTTTGCTTACCAATGTATTTCAACAGATTAGCAAAAAAACAGAAGATATTAATGAAGGACGTGTAAGAGTTTCCGGTTTAGGCAGGTTTCAGATTAATCAAGTTAAACATGACAAAGACGGGCAAAAAACAACAACTAAACGCGTATTTTTTCAAAGCTTAAAAATAAAAGACGAA
>CANNKH010000098.1 GCA_947504985.1 Methylococcaceae bacterium
AATGTTTATGTCGCAACCGCAAAAAAACTGGTGTTTGGCAAAGTCGGCATTGATATGATCGCCGGCCCTTCCGAAATTCTGATTATCTGTGACGGTAAAACTAATCCTGACTGGATAGCGATGGATTTATTTTCTCAAGCCGAACATGATGAAAATGCCCAAGCCATCTTAATTAGTCATGACAGCCATTTTTTAACCGCTGTTGAGCAAAGCATCAATAAGTTGTTACTGGAAATGGAACGCGCCGACATTATCAAAGCCTCGCTAACTTCGCGTGCTGCATTGATTAAAGTTGAGAATCTCGATCAGGCGGCTGATATTGCCAACCGCATTGCCCCCGAGCATCTGGAGCTTTCTGTAGAAGATCCCGAAACGTTGTGCCGGAAAATCCGCCATGCGGGCGCTATTTTTATGGGACGTTATACCGCCGAAGCCTTAGGTGATTACTGTGCCGGCCCTAATCACGTCTTACCCACATCCAGTACCGCGCGTTTTTCATCGCCCTTAGGCGTTTATGACTTCCAAAAGCGCACCAGCTTAATTAATTGCTCTGAAGCAGGCGCCAATAGCTTAGGCCAGACCGCCTCGATATTGGCACGCGGCGAAGGTTTGACAGCACATGCACGTTCGGCGGAGTACCGACTTAAATAATGGCACTGATTACCGTGCTTTGATGCTTAGCGTGTATTTCAACCCACCAAAGATATTACACATGAGGATTGAAGACGCTATAACTGCTTATCCCACAAAAGCCCTATCCCCCCATGACACAACACCACTTAATCTCGTCCATTTTCCGTAAAGAAGTTTTGGCGATGTCCGCCTACAAAGTCGCCAAGGCTGAAGGCTTAATCAAGCTGGACGCAATGGAAAACCCCTACCGTTGGCCTGAAGCCCTTAAAGCACACTGGCTGGAAACGCTCAAAGATTGTCCTATCAATCGCTATCCCGATCCGGAAGCACAAGTGCTTGTACAGACCCTGCGCGTACATGATCAAATTGCAGATCAATATGCGGTTTTGCTCGGTAATGGCTCCGATGAAATCATCCAGTTGCTATTGATGGCACTGCCACCAACCGCTAGTGTTTTGGCGCCCTCGCCAGGTTTTGTCATGTACAAACAGATCAGTGACTGTCTGGGACTTAACTATTACGGCATTCCATTGCTTGACGAAAATTTTGAGCTGGATTTGCCTGCTATGCTGGCCACTATAGAGCAGCATCAACCTGCCGTTATTTTTATCGCCTATCCCAACAATCCAACCGGCAATTTATTTAACGAAGCGTCAATCCATAACATCATCACCACCAGTCAAGGCTTGGTGGTTATTGATGAAGCCTATGCACCTTTTGCTAATGCCAGCTTTATGGCGAGTTTGGGGCAATATGACAATTTATTAGTGATGCGTACCGTATCCAAGCTAGGACTGGCAGGTTTGCGTTTAGGCTATATTAGCGGTAACCCTGAAATCATCGGGCAGCTCAACAAAATCCGTCTCCCTTATAACATCAATAGTCTGACCCAACTCAGTGCAGACTTTGCCCTGACCAACAAAGCCTTGTTCGACCAACAAACCCAACGCATTTGTACCGACCGAACGCGCGTGTTCAATCAACTCAATAACATGGACGGCATCACCGCTTATTCCAGCTCAGCTAACTTTATCCTGTTCAAAACACCCGAGAACCAGGCAGACAGCATCTATAACGCGATAAAACAACAAGGCGTGTTAATTAAAAATCTCAATCCGCAAGGTGGACAACTTAAAGATTGCTTACGTGTGACCATAGGTACCGCTAACGAAAATGATGCTTTTATTGCTGCGTTAAAAAATAGCCTTGAGCGATAAATGCACCCTACGTTTACTAATATTGTTCAATCTATAAACCAACCTTAAACAATTCGATGTAGAGACTTCAATCCATTCAGTTCTAGTGGTATATTTGCGCAGACAAAAATGTGCCGTAACGCACGAACTTAATGAGGAGAGTTCTATAATGATAAATGAAGGCGTGGATAATGCTAAACGCCAGTTTTTAACCTCGGCTTTGACCGTGGTTGGCGCAGTGGGCACAGGTTATTTGGCTGTCCCTTTTCTTGCTCAAATGCAGCCCAGCGTCAAAGCAATGGCTGCCGGAGCGCCCGTTGAAGTTGATATCAGCAAAATAGAAGCGGGGCAATTAATCAGGGTGGCATGGCGTGGCAAACCCGTATGGATACTTAACAGAACGCCTGAAGTCATTGCAACTTTAAAAACACTGGACTCACAATTAAGGGATCCGCTTTCTAAAGAATCGATCCAACCTGACTACAGCAAAAATCCCGTACGTTCCATTAAACCTGAAATTTTCGTTGCCGTCGGTTTATGCACCCACTTGGGCTGTTCGCCCACGTTCCGCCCTGAAATTGCACCCAATGACTTAGGCGATAATTGGAAAGGGGGCTTCTTTTGTCCGTGCCACGGCTCGTGGTTCGATCTGGCGGGACGCGTTTATCAAGGTGTGCCTGCCCCCACCAATCTGGAAATTCCGCCTTACCGCTATATAACAGATACCTTAATTATCGTTGGCGAAACTACCGGGGAGAAAACCGCATGAAAATTGACCGCCTTGCCCTATGCGGCAACTGGATTTTAGCGCGTTTCCCACTAGCTAAGGTGTGGAACGAACACATGACGCATTACTATGCGCCCCGAAATTTTAATTTCTGGTATTTTTTTGGATCGCTAGCGTTACTGGTACTCGTCAACCAATTTGTCACCGGTATTTTATTGACGATGAATTACAAACCCGACGCCAAGCTCG
This sequence comes from Methylococcaceae bacterium, assembly GCA_947504985.1. Lineage (GTDB taxonomy): Bacteria > Pseudomonadota > Gammaproteobacteria > Methylococcales > Methylomonadaceae > Methylovulum. The sequence goes on from CANNKH010000098.1 coordinate 2,806, forward strand.
CCTTTGATTCGGTGGAGTACATCATGCGTGATGTCCACTGGGGTTGGTTGATCCGCTACATGCACTCAACCGGCGCCTCTGCCTTTTTTATCGTCATCTATCTGCACATGTTCAGAGGGATAATGTACGGTTCGTTTAAGCAACCACGCGAGTTAATCTGGATCTTCGGTATGTTGCTGTTTGTCTGCCTGATGGCCGAAGCCTTCATGGGTTACTTACTACCGTGGGGACAAATGTCCTACTGGGGCGCACAGGTTATTATTTCCCTATTCAGCGCCATTCCGGTGATTGGCGATGACTTGTCATTATGGGTCAGAGGCGATTATGTCGTATCAGATGCTACCTTAAACCGTTTCTTTGCTTTCCATGTCATCTCCGTGCCGCTGGTATTGGTCATGCTGGTCTTTCTGCATATTGTCGCGCTACATGAAGTGGGTTCCAATAATCCTGATGGTATTGAAATCAAAAAGTATAAAGATGAAAAAGGCATTCCACTGGACGGCATCCCATTCCATCCTTACTACACCGTTAAAGACATCGTTGGCGTCGCCGTATTTCTAATATTTTTTGCTACCGTTATTTTCTATATGCCGGAAATGGGCGGTTATTTTCTTGAACACGCCAATTTTATACCTGCCGACCCAATGAAAACCCCTGAGCATATTGCGCCAGTCTGGTATTTCACACCGTTTTACGCCATCTTAAGAGCCATCCCAGATAAATTTGCCGGCGTTATTGGCATGGGTGGCGCCATTGTCGTGCTTTTCCTATTACCTTGGTTGGATCGTAACCCTGTCAAATCCATTCGTTATCGTAGTGGCGTTTACAAAAAAGCGCTGCTCTTGCTCGTCATCAGCTTTATCGGTCTGGGCTATCTCGGCACTCAGCCGGCAACCCCAGAATTAACGATGTTCGCAAGGATTCTTACCGCGGTTTACTTTGGTTTCTTTTTGTTGATGCCTATTTATACCCGCTGGGAAAAAACCAAACCGGTACCACAACGCGTCACTGAACAACATAGCTTTGAAGAGCAACTACACACGCTTGAAGAACAACTACCCGCCTTACTAGACGAAATTACCGAGTTAAAACAGGGAACAACGTCAGAAATCGGCGATCCAGCTTTTAGAAGCTCATTTTTTAGCAGACGGCCCAACGCTGAAGGCATAATCAACGTAATGACCCGAGTGGCAAAAAAACTAAAAGAGAGCCTTGACTGATATGAGCTTAATTAATATGAAACTAATAACCACCCTATTACTATTATTAACGCTCTCTGTTGGAACTCAGGCATCGGAATCGGTAAAACTGCAGGAAGCCAACATTGATCTCACCGATAAAGTTTCATTACTACGCGGTGCAAAACATTTTGTCACCTATTGTTTAGGCTGCCATTCTGCTAAATATATGCGTTATCTGCGCATCGCACTGGATACCGGCGTTGACGAAAAAACGGTACTAGACGATATTGCTCCCGTTGGCGCAAGCATCTATGACCAACTTAAAAGCGCTATGAATAAGCATGACGCAGAAAAATGGTTCGGCACCCAACCCCCTGACTTATCTTTAATTGCCCGTTCGCGTGGTGCTGATTGGTTGTACAGCTATTTAAAAAGCTACTACATTGATCCCAGCAGACCCTTTGGTGCCAATAACTTGATATTTGAAGATACCGCCATGCCTAATCCACTTTGGCAATTGCAAGGTGAGCAACATGCGGTGCAAAGAAAAACCATCTGGGGGGAATATGCCCAATTGGTTCTCGACGAACCCGGCAAACTATCAGAAAAAGAATTTGACCTGATGGTCAACGACTTAGTCAACTTTCTAGTCTATGTTGGTGAACCAGTACAGCAAGAAAGACAAAGCATGGGTAAATATGTATTGGCTTTCTTAGGCTTATTCTTAGTCATTGCCTACTTGCTGAAAAAAGAATATTGGAAAGATATTCATAAGGCAATTAAGTAACTACAACCATCAAACCTTTCCGGGTAACTTGCCCGGAAAGGTAAATGGCTTCGGTAGCTTGTGGTTATGGCGACCAGTTTAAGATCAAGCTGTTCGTTGAGCGTATTCGAAGCAAATAACTGGCTTCGACTACGCTCAGCCAGCGGTCACTTTGATGCAGCTTGTCCTTGGTAACCTTGGTCATTAAATACTAAAGCGCACGCCAAGCCAGCCTGCTTGCGGGGCGCCGAGTGAAATAAATCGGCCATCACTGAACGCATCACCCAATACTTCAGTAGCATTACCATAAGCACCAAATGAGCTGTAATTATTGTCAAAAATATTATCAAGCTTGCCAAACACGGAAAAATGCTTGTTGACTTTATATTCTGCCGTCGCATTAAACAGCCAGTAACCGTCTAAAGGCGCGGCAATATTGGCTTCATCACCGCGATAATATTGATCGCCACTGTACAAGCCATTAATACCCAACGACACCTTCTGCCAAAGATCAATACCCACCGTCAGTTTAAATAGATGCTCAGGAATACCAGGAATCCTGTCACTTGGATTTACCGCAATAATTTCACCTTCATGCAAGGCATGTTGCACGCCAAAACCATCCATAAATGTGGCATCCAAATAAGTGTAATGCGTTGAAAAATGCCAATCGTCAATCGAACTGAACACTTGCGAATAAGTGACGCTGGCTCCCGCTTCCAATCCCTGTCGCAGGGTTTGCCCGACATTACTGAAATAACCTTGATTATTAAAGTTACTGGAAAAATCACGTCGAAAAATAATGTCATTCACATTAGTCGTATGGAAATAACCCAGATTCCATTGCCCCTCATTAGCACCTATCCAGCCATTAAGCGCCCCTCTAAAACCGGCTTCAAACGTATTGGCAACCACCTGTTTTAAGGCCGGATCAGACACAAATGAATTTGGCAATTTGCATGGTGCCGTCGGATCGGCACAGCTTAATTCCATAGGTGTGGGCGCGCGTGAAGATTCGCTATAGCTGCCGTAAATATTCAGATGCTTATTTACTTCATAGGTTAATCCAGCAGACGGGTTAAAGCGGTCAAAGGTATGGTTGCCATTAAGCGTTTTATCAGGATCATTGATGTACTTATCCGTCATCGACAAGTCAACATGGTTATAACGTCCAGCAATGGTAGCCGTTAAACGGTCGGTAATAGAAAAGCTATCGCTAGCATAAACGCCCACCGTATCGCTATGGGTATGCAATCTTACTTTGGATTCATCCACTAAAATACCGCTGCCTATCGTGCCTCTATTATCAGTCAGTGCAGCCAACTCGGTATTGGAGCCAAAATGGACATCAGCATTATCGTAACTAGCACCTACGCTCAGATTATTTTCATGCGCGAATAAAGCCTGAGTGAACATAGCCTGTACCGTGCCGCCGCGCGTATACATATTAGTTGCACTGGTGTTATTGGTGGCACCGTCCACGTTATTGCCGAAAACAATTTGATTATCCTGAGTATCAATAACCGGAGCATCATCACCATCGCACAATAAAGCATCGTTAAATGTACAAGCATCATAATCACTATTGTCGCCATTAAAGGAGCGCATCCGATTCTGACGAAAGTAAACATTACCGCTTAATTCAACGTTATCGGTCAGCGCATAATTACCCGCCAATTCGGAAAAAAACAGCCGCGTCAGTGTTTGATCAGGATGCGTAAACACCGCACTACGATTTTGTGCCAGTAATTGCACTGGCGATGCGCCATTACCACGCATATCGTTATCATTAGTCGCCACGGTCAAATCCAGACCACCCCGATCGCCCTGCCAACTTAAGGTGCCTAACGCCTGTTTGGCTGATGATGGTGAAAAATCACGCCACCCCTGCTCATCAAAACTGCGCAGATCTACAAAATAACCCCACGTACCGTTATTGGCGCCGCTGGTGATTTCTTCGGAATGACGATCAAACGAACCCCCATAGACTTCAAGTTGATGTCTAGGCGCAGAAAAACCGGTTTTGGTCTTTACCGCAATCGCGCCGCCTAAACTATTAAGTCCGTACACCGGATTAGACCCGCCATGTAACGTGGTCGAGTCGATGGCACCAGGCGGAATCAAATCCCAGTTAACCGAATCGCCAAACGGCTCGTTAAAGCGGACGCCATTGACATAAACCGATAACCCTTGTGGCATCCCTGGCAACGGTGAGGCAACAAAACCGCGATAATAAACATCGGGCTGCAAAGGATTATTTTGTGCTTCATTAATATGCACACTGCCAAGATAGCGGTTGATATAATCGCTAAGAGAAATGCTTTGTGATGAACTCAGCTGCTGTGCTGTAACGGTTTGTATTGATGCCGGAATTTTGTCGATAGCAACGCCGCCACTCTGCAAAGGCGTTACACCGATAATCTCAACGGCATCCAAATTCGTCACTGGTGATGCTTCAGCCATAACCGAAAGACTGGTGGCTGATAAACTAAGCCAGCCCATCGTATTCAAAAGAGTTTTTTTCATAAGACGCCTTGGTGTATAAAAGAGCCATCTTAATCAAATTACCAAGCAAACCATAGGCAGGCTCGACAAAAAGGAAATATTCCTACTGAAGTTTGCGTTACCGCCGCCTAGTTCAATGCGCGTTATCAACGATAGGATAATGGTTGCTTGCACAATTGCCGTGATAAAATTAACTACCACAGAGTAGAATCGCAATCCCTTAAAAATTGGTAAAAAAATATCACTCAGGATTCGACGCAATCAATATTTGATAAACAATGTACTTTAAAGAAAGCCAACAAAAAATCGACGGAAAAACCATGAAACCACAACAATCTATCAATACGCCACTATTATTAAGCAGCTTGGTTTTTGCGTTGCTTAGCGGCTGTGCATCAAGTACCGATCCGTGGAAAGGCTGGAATCAAGGTGCCCAGTCATTTAACGATGGGCTTGATAAAGGCATAATCAAGCCCGTTGCCCAAGGCTATCAATATATAACGCCTGACGTGATTGATAAAGGCGTAAGCAATTTTTTTAGCAATATTAATGACATAGGCGTAACCGTTAACGATTTACTGCAGTTTAAAATTCTGCAAGGCGGGATGGATGCCAGCCGCCTGTTGGTCAACTCGACTGTAGGTATAGCGGGTGTAATGGACATTGCACAAATGATCGATTTACCCAAACATCACGAAGATTTTGGACAAACCTTAGGCGTCTGGGGTATCCCAACCGGCCCCTATCTAGTGTTACCTATTTTTGGTTCCAGCTCGCCCAGAGACACCGTCGGTCTCATTGGCGACGCTTTGCTCAATCCACTCACTTATGTTTCATTTATTGGTGGTGCGGCCGGCGCCGCAACCGCAGGCTCCAAAGTCGTCGATATTGCCGATACGCGGGCGGATTTATTATCGACAGAAAAAGTGCTCAATGAAGCCTCTTCAGACAAAAATCGTTATGACTTTATTAAAGACGCTTACCAGCAACGCCGTGAATATTTAGTTAAAGATGGTAACGTGCCTGAAGATGACAGCTTTGATATAGAGGCAGAAATCACGGATGATACTGGCAGTGCGGACAAGGCAACCACCACCTTAAATACCGATAACACAGATGCAGTGAAAACCCAGCCTATAAAACCAGTCGTGCCATTAGCTACGGATACTGCCATAGCCGATCCGACGCCTAAACATGTTCTGGAATTATCTTCACCTGAATAAAATATTGGCGGAACCTGACGCACTTTTACAGATTTTAGAGGGAATGACATGCCAATGAAAATCAGACAGCTCAACTATTCCGCCACAAGCCTCGTTAATCTCTCTAAAAATCAGCAACATCAGTTTGCCCAAGCTCATGCCCTTAGAATTTATAACAGCAACGCCATTTACAGCTTTATCCCGAAAAATGCCTGCTCGACCTTACGTGTCTCGCTTGCCATCGCCAACGGCTGTATTACCAATGCTAATAAAGACTTTAACTGGATTCATGACAATAACGACACCTTCAGAGCCGATCTTGCCAGTTTAGTGCGCGCTGATTATACCTTTGTCATACTAAGGTGCCCTTACGCGCGGCTGGCTAGCGCTTATCTCGACAAAATGGTCGAATTGACCACCGAAGCCTGGGCGCTGCATGACACCATGCAAAGAAAGCTAACGCCAGATGCCCTAACCTTCAGGCTATTTATTAAGGCAATTACCCAAACTGAACTGCTACGTACCAATATTCATTGGCAACCGCAAGTGGATTTTCTGGTTTATAAGGAATATGACGATTATTTCAATCTGGAAAATTTTTCAGCGGCTAAAGAAATTATCGAAAAAAAAGCTCAACTAAAAATAGTCGATGCCAGACCATTAACCAAACACGGTACCGACCGGTCTGTACGCGTCACAGATCAACCTTATGCAGATAGTTTACCCGCTGAAATCAGAGCATTGAAAGCAATAGGAAAAGTACCTGATCCAGCGCAGTTATATGATGACCAGCTTATCGCCGTGGTTAAAAAGACGTTTAAAAAAGACCTTGATTTATATAAAAACTTGTTTAGTGCTGAGCGTCTAATGTTTTCGTAATGGTGCATTGCCATACTGAAAGAGCCCAGTGGTAGGCTGTCGAAATACATTAACTATAAAAATGTCAGGTAGAAAAAAGCACCTTTTCCCTAAATTTATCGCTTAATACAGACATAAAGCGTTTACGTTTGATGCTCAATTTAGAGGGCTCTTTTTTTAACAGATTGACAGCGAGTTGGCGGACAATGTTAAAGTTTTCGGGCGCATAACCTTTACGGATGCGCGGGTAATCCCTACAAATCAATGCAGGTGGCATTCATTAGCGATTTTTGACAGAGTGCAGTGCCAAACTTTGCAGCACTTATGGCATGAACCCCGCGCCCACCCCACTTACAGCGTTTTCAGGTCAAGTTAGGATGCCATGACTGCCAGTCCTTTGAGGACTGGCAGTCATCATGTTGCCGAGTGTGTCGCACCCGTTCCTAA
>CANNKH010000099.1 GCA_947504985.1 Methylococcaceae bacterium
CGTCAAGCCCGTGATCTGGCAGAACAAGCCGCGATTGCCAAATCTGCATTCCTTGCCAATATGTCTCATGAGATCAGAACGCCGATGAATGCGATTATCGGCTTGTCGCAGTTAGCGCTAAATAAGCCGATACCCAATGAAGTACGTGATTATCTGGAGAAAATTCATTCTTCCTCGGTAAATTTGCTTGGCATTTTGAATGACATTCTGGATTTTTCCAAGATGGAAGCAGGTAAATTAAAAATTGAGAAGGCGCCATTTGATCTCAGCACGATTCAGGGCAATATCTATAGCCTGTTTTCAGCTGTTGCAGAACATAAAAAGTTGGGTTTTAGCGTTGATATTATGCCAGAAACGCCAATGCAATTAGTTGGCGACGCGTTGCGTATTCAGCAAATTCTTTCTAATTTAGTCTCAAATGCACTTAAATTTACCGATAGCGGCAAGGTTTGCGTAAAGATTGCTTTGCTGGGATTAGAAAGTGCTCAGGCCAAAATTCGTTTTTGTGTAAGCGATACCGGTATTGGTCTCTCACCAGCCGATCAGGCTAAACTCTATCAGCCGTTCAGTCAGGTTGATGATTCAATTACCCGACGTTTTGGCGGAACGGGCTTAGGACTTGCTATTAGTCACAAGTTATTAATTCTCATGGGCGGCATCTTTCATATCAACAGTTCGCTGGGTAAAGGCACTACGTTCTGCTTTGATTTGACGCTTGAGGTGGCGGTAACTGATTTAAAACCTGACATCAAGTTAAGCCAGAATACTCGAAAGGCTGGCGCACTGACCGCTGATTTACGCGAACTCAGCCAGGCCATCTCGGGTAGTCATATTTTGGTTGCCGAAGATAATATTATCAATCAACAGATAGTGAAGGAGTTTCTGCATTTGGTTGGTATTAGCGTGGATATTGCTAACACCGGCATTGCTGCCTTGCAACTGCTGGAAAATAACACCTATGACGCGGTAATTATGGATGTTCACATGCCGGAAATGGGCGGCGTAGCGGCAACGGAACAGCTTAGAAAACAAAGTCAATTCAACAGTTTGCCTATTATTGCTTTCACTGCAGGGGTAACTCAGGAAGAGCGAGATAAATGTTTAGCTTGCGGGATGAATGACTTCATCGCTAAGCCTCTGGATCCAGAAGCATTGATTAATGTCCTGAATCGATGGATTAAAAAACCATTGTCTGAATAAGTAAATTAGCGAAGGTTAAAAAAACTTTCACAATATTTATGTGTCATATTTTATTTTACTGGTTAATGTGGTTTTTTGTTATCCTTGCACCGTATAGAAAATTTTTATGAGGGCTTTATGATAGAAAAAGTCGGTTCACGACAGCAGCAAATTTTACAATTGTTACTTGAAAACAAAGCTGGACTCAGTATTGACGAGGTCGCCTTAGCATTGGGTATTTCGCGTAACGCCGTGCAGCAACATTTCACTGCGCTGGAAAGAGACGGCTATATACAAAGCGGCGGACTCAATAAAACAGCGGGTCGTCCAGTTCGAACTTATATCTTGACAGAAGCGGGTATTAACAGCTTCCCAAAGCAATACGCGTGGTTTTCTGAACTTATTCTTAGCGATCTGAAAGCAGAAATGGGTTCGGAAGCGTTTCAACGTTATTTACATAAGCTGGGTCAATCACTGTCACAGACGCTTTTGCCTCAGTTTGATGGAAAATCCACCGGCGAACGTATTGATGAATTACTAAAAATTATGGCGCAATTAGGCTTTCATACTAAGGCGTTAACTAATGAAAATGACAACTGCATTGAAGCGTGTAACTGCATTTATCATGACTTGGCTCAAAAGCATGAAGAAATTTGTGAATTCGACAGAACCTTAATTTCATCCTTACTGGATAAAGAAATCGATCATGTCGAATGTATGGCAACCGGTGGCACTGTTTGCCGATTTAATATTCTCAATTAAAAATATCATGATCGAACCCGTCGCATTGAAAGATTTTTTTATCACTTTTTTCTCATCCGCTTTAATCATTATGGCTGGGGCAAGTTACGCACTGCTATTTGCGTGGTCGAAAGTCAATGCAAAAACAGCCATTAAACTGGGGGCTTACAGTGCTTATTTGATATTAGTTGCATCTGTTGCAGAACTGACACAGACCGCTCATTTTTCAGGTTATTGGCTAATTATTTCAGTCATCATGCTGATAGGCTATTTTTTTGCCCCGATAGGCATTTGGCATTTATGCCTTAAAACTCACGCCGATCACGATTTAACAACAACAACAGAGGAGGATAAGTTATGAACGAAACACCCTTATGGGCTTCGGAATCATTTTGGAAAAAAACGGCAATTTGGGTCACCGCTGGATCATTTATTATTTTGGTCGTTTTAACCTTTGATTCATTAAGCAAAACCAGTGCTGGCAGCAAGCGAGTGCCTGCTTATTCTGTCATTAATAAAAAAATTGATTATCAGTTTAAAGAAGACCTGCATAAATCCATACCTGTCATTGGTGATACCGAGTTGATATTCGGTAAAGTATTTACCGAAGAAGAAGCGGAGCAATTAGTCATGCTAGGCAAAAAAACCACGCAGGCTAAAAATTGTATGAATTGTCATACGCTGCTGGGCAATGGCGCTTATTTCGCTCCTGACTTAACTAAAGCCTGGCTTGATAAAGGTTGGGTTTCCAAGGAAATGCGTGAAGATTTGATGGTGAAATTTTTAATGAACCCAGAAAAAAATGCCCGCACTTTTGGCAGTAACCGCAAAATGCCTAATCTGAATATTACCGAAGCAGAGGCAAAAGGCGTGGTGGCGTTTCTAAAATGGATGTCCAGCATCGACACCAACGGCTTCCCTTATAATTTTAAAACCATTAATGCGGAGGAATAAGCATGGATACGAGTAATACAATGGGCATCATGCAAAAGGCATCCACCTTACTTGATAAGGCGCGGATTTGCGTTAATGATTTCAAAACTTGGGTGGCATTGGACAGCACCAATTTAAGTGATGGGCAACAATTAGCGGTTAAATATTTTACCGTCGCTGTCATTTTGTTTTTTGCTCAGCTTCTGTTTGGCATGTTGGCGGCGACGCAGTTTATTTTCCCTAATTTTCTGTATGGCTTTCTGGATTTTAGTGTTAATCGCATGGTGCATATCAATGCGATGGTTATCTGGATGTTGTACGGCTTTATTGGTTGTATTTACTGGTTACTGGAAGATGAAAGCGGTACCGAAATTGTTGGTCTAAAGCTCGGTAATATCGCTTTTTGGGTATTGACTGGTGCGGTTACCTTGGTCGTCTTGGTTTACCTGCTCGTACAAATTGGACCAGGAAAAGACTCCAGTCTGTGGTTTATCAATGAAGGCCGCGAATATATCGAAGCGCCGCGTTGGGCGGATATTGGCATTGTTATTGTCGTGTTGACATTTTTCTACAACGTCGTTGCTACTTTCAGTAAAGGTAAGTGGTCGGGCATTGCTGGCGTATTGACGCTGGATTTGGTCGCGTTAGCCGGTCTTTATGTCGCGGGCATGTTTTATATGACTAATATCACCCACGATCAATATTGGTGGTGGTGGGTGATTCATTTATGGGTAGAAGCGACTTGGGAAGTGCTGGTTGGTGTCATCATGGCGTGGTCATTGATGAAGCTACTGGGCGTTAAGCGCAAAATTGTACAAACCTGGTTGTATATTGAAGTTGCCCTCATGTTTGGTTCGGGCATTTTAGGGCTGGGACATCATTATTTCTGGATAGGTACGCCCGAATATTGGTTAACTATTGGCGGCTTTTTTTCAGCGTTAGAGCCGATTCCGTTGGTCGCTATGGTCGTTCATGCGGTTTATGATGCGGGTACACATTCTTTTAAAAATGGTAACCATCCCGCTTTAGCCTGGATTATTGCACAGGCTTTTGGTAACTTTTTTGGTGCAGGGGTCTGGGGCTTTATGCACACTTTGCCGCAAATCAATCTATTTACGCATGGTACACAGTGGTCGGCGTCACATGGTCATCTAGCGTTTTTTGGCGCCTATGCGACGATTAATATCGCGTTCTTTTATCTGGCAATTCAACATTGGCGCGGTAATGTTTGGATGAGCGAAGGTATTAAAAATGGCTGGCGTTGGAAATGGGCGCTGGGTTTGCTTAATGGTGGTGTCCTTGGCATGACCATCGCTTTATTGATTGCCGGTTACGAGCAGTCATTTATTGAACGCGCCGTAGAAGGCTCAACTTGGGCAGGTTATTTTACTGCACAAAATCACCCGTCATTTCAAGCAGCGATGGTTTGGCGATGGTTTTTTGGTCTGGTTACTTTTGCCGGTCTAATTTTGCTGATTTGGGATTTATTAACCATAGGTAAAGGTGAAGAGCGCAAAGCGGCGGTCATTGAACAGTAAATTTTAGTTGCGAGGCGAGGGGCTATTTTCAAGTCGGCAGTCATGTTTTCGCCATGACTGCCGACTTTGTGCAATCTATTGCAGCTTATTAACTGTAGGTGTGAATTCATTCGCACCTATTGTTGCCGAGCGCCTTAGTAGCATAGCAATGTTTGTAATTATTCAGTCCCCCTCTTTGAAAAAGAGGGGTTAGGGGAGATTTTTTAGATAAATCCCCCTCGATCCCCTTTATGCCCTTGGGTGCTTTTTCAAAGGGGGAGGTGAATACTTAGCAATGTTTTTATTGCCATCGGCGTTCTGCGTTGAGTTAGTGTAAAATAGCGCTTTTTTCTATACCATCAGTTAGATAGCTACAGCGGGCAGGCAGGCTTATCTGTACTGTAAGCTGTCTTGTTATCGCAGCAAGACTAAACTGATTATTAAAATAGGCGTATACGATGCAGTTGGATATATTGACAATACTTGATAATAACGGAATGTCGCTGTGCAACACGGCGGCATTATTTTTTTTGAAAATTGGCAATGTTGCAAAATGGGCTGGTCGTCATGCGCCACGCTGGTTACTTTTTTCTTGTCTGAGCTTGTCAGCGCCCATGCTGTGGGCAGAACAAACAAGCGATGAACTCGCTTCTGTAGCGAAAGAAATTAGCGCTATTATTGCCGTAAAACAGCATCCCTCCCTGATACCATCAAATTTTGCCCATCGTTTCGATGACCTTGATGCGTTGTACAAGATGACTAATTACCAACCGTTATGGTTAGGTCACGGAAATACAGAAAAAAATATTGCCGATGCACTTCAGTTGTTAGGTAGCGCAGGCGTTAATGGTTTAAATAAGACCGACTATGATGTTGATGGTCTCCAGCGCAAACGACAGGCGCTAATAAACTTTAGTCCTGCTGCCAATAAGGATTTAGCTGATTTTGATACCGCAATAAGTTTGTCATTATTGAGATTTTTACATGATTTACATTATGGTCGAGTCAATCCACAGGGGATTAATTTTAATCTCAAGCTTAGGGAAAAAAAGCTGATTGATTTACCGTTACTGGTAAAAGAACATCTTGATCAACAGATGCTTACCGCTTTATCGGGTCGAGTAGAGCCTAAATTACAACAATACCAAAAATTAAAATCAGCCTTAGCTAATTACCGTGAACTTGCCGAAAAAGCGGTGCCTTTTCAATTGGCTTTTAATAAATCAATACGTCTTGGCGATACCTTGTCTCAGCGTGAAGCCTTACGCCAGAGGTTAGTGACGCTTGGTGACTTGCCTAACGAAGAAAATAATCCAGAGCCGTCAACTCACTACACCGATAACATCGTTGCTGGTGTCAAAAAATTTCAGCATCGGCATGGTTTAGCGGCTGACGGTGTTATTGGCAAAACAACTGCACTAGAGCTTAATGTCCCTCTACAGCAAAGAGTTTCACAAATTGAATTGGCAATGGAGCGCCTGCGCTGGTTGCCAGAATTAAGTTCTGAGCCTTCGATTATTGTTAATATTCCCGCTTTCCAGCTTTCGGCCTTTGAAAATATTAATGATCCCAATTCAAGCGTAACCGAAATGCGGGTTGTCGTCGGTAAGGCGATGAAAAACCAAACGCCAGTGTTAATGGCAACCATGAGCTTTATTGATTTTTCACCGTACTGGAATGTGCCTTACAACATTGTAAAAGAAGAATTGATTCCTAAATTAAGTCAGAATCCAGGTTACTTGAATAAAGAGAATATGGAGCTGGTGTCCAGTGAAGGGGTCAGTGCTTTCTCAGAAGCTTCGATTGCTCAACTTAAGCAAGGCTCGCTAAGGGTTAGGCAACGTCCAGGTAAAAAAAATGCCTTGGGTAAAGTGAAATTTCTTTTTCCGAACAAGAACGATGTTTATCTGCATGATACCCCTGCTAATTCGTTATTTAGTCGGTCACGGCGCGATTTTAGCCACGGTTGTGTGCGCGTTTCAAATCCTGAAAGTTTGGCGGAGTTTGCACTTAAAAATCAAAAAGGCTGGGATAAGGCAACTATAAAGCAGGCGATGTACTCGCCAAAAATGCAACGGGTTATTTTAAAGAAACCGATCCCTGTTTTGTTTTTTTATATCACCGCGTTTTTTGATCAGCAAAATAATCTGGTTTTTTATCCTGATATTTATGACCATGATACGGCTTTGCAGGAAGCACTTAAAAAATCGGAAGATTTATCAGATCAGGTACTATTTGTGAGTACGCCACCGGTAGAACCAGACTCAGTAGATGCGATAAAAACAGTGGAAGTTGTCAGATAAGTGTGTTGGGTTAATACGGCGGAGTTACCACGTTCTAACTTCGCCAGTATCCAGATGAACAAAGTTGGCGGTTGGATAGTAACCCACACCGCCTCGCCCCATTGCCAGCGCGGCATTTCTAAGCATTTTTATTTCAAGACCTTCAACCCGTATATCTATCGCTCGACCTTCCATGTGCAAGCTGTGCTTGGCGACACCAGCACGCTGGCTGTGCATGCTTGCATTGGTCAATGGTGAGCGGTAGCCTGAGATAACATTAAAAGGTTTGTTGATATCAAGATGCTTTTTAAGGTCATGCAGCTGGTCAAGCAATAGCGGGTCAATAGGGTGAACCGCGCCGATATGATAATCTCGAAATAGATAATTAATTTCCTCCAAGGCATTTTTTACATAACGACCTTGTTCGAAATAAGTCAGATTTAATTTTTCGCCGGTATTGATATTGTGTAAGGCAATGGTTTTATGCGTGGGGTTGGCAAAATGACGGTTGAAGTCAGTTGTCTCATGTAAATCATTGGTACGGTTGTTGTGTGCACTGACCGTATTGTGTTGATGGCTGCTATGGCTGCTATGGCTGTTGTGTGCTGATGATGCCTTGTGTAAAGGGCTTTCATGTTTGCCATGTACTTTGGTGACTTTATGTGGATGGCTAGCGTGGGTATTGTGTAATACCTCTTTTTTATGATGCGTCTTGCTATTGTAAACATGTCTTACGGTCGCTGATGCAATGCCAGAGCCGCTGATAGCCAGCAAAGAACCACACGCTATTTGTTTCAGAAATCGGCGTCTTGATAGCACGGCGCAGTTTTCATCACTGGACAGTGCAATTAACGAAAGTTCATTCATATATCAATCCAAGAATTTTTGCTAATTCTGCACTACCAAGTCTTAACAAAATCTTAAATGAACGATTAATCTTACAATTTTTGCCTATTTATATTACGAATTATAGCTAGCCGGTTGTTGTTTTAGGCACGGTAACCAATAACCTAGTGCTTTACTATGGAATTAAATAGGACTAAAATAGTCCGAAATTGATGAGGATGGTTTATGTTACGGTTAAGCAAATTAACGGATTACGCAACCGTTATCTTAAGCTTTATGGCGAAAGAGAAAAGGCGCGTATGTGCGGCAATGGAGATTGCAGCAGCTACGGGTATTGCGGTACCAACCGTGAGCAAGATTTTAAAATTGCTTGTGAATGCCAAGGTACTGATGTCCACCCGGGGTGCAAAAGGGGGTTACATGCTAGCACGCGAACCGGAAGCTATTTCTGTGGCAGCCATTATCAGTGCGTTGGAGGGGCCGATTGCGTTAACTGAATGCAGTATTTCTAAACAAACCTGCGAACAGGCTTCTGGTTGTGGTATTCGCGCCAATTGGCATCTAATTAATCAAACCATTCATAACGCCTTAGAATCCGTAACGTTAGCTGATTTAGTCAGACCCGCGCCCATGCCTGAAGAAATCCACATCCCCATCGCCAGTTTATATCAATAAATTTAGAGACCCTTTATGTCAGCAACTAGCGAAGAAATTAACAATCTGATTAATCAGGATTACAAACAAGGTTTTATTACGGTTTTAGAAACCGATACCTTTCCGCCTGGCTTAACTGAAGCGGTTATTCATAAACTTTCTAAAGTTAAAAATGAGCCGGAATTTATGCTTGAATACCGATTAAAAGCCTTCAAGCATTGGCAAACCATGCCATCCCCCGATTGGGCACAAGTTAAAATTGAGCCGATTGATTATCAAGCTATCAGCTATTATTCGGCGCCAAAACGAAAAGAAGATGGTCCGAAAAGTTTGGATGAAATTGATCCTCAAGTGTTGGAAGCCTATAAAAAACTCGGCATTCCGCTGGATGAGCAAGAGCGACTGGCCGGTATTGCGGTTGATGCCGTATTTGATAGCGTGTCAGTAGCAACCACTTTCAAAGGTAAATTGAAAGAAGCAGGGGTGATTTTTTGCCCGATTTCAGAAGCCTTGCGTGACTATCCTGAGCTTATAAAGGAATATTTGGGTTCTGTTGTGCCACATACTGACAATTTCTTTGCCGCGTTGAACGCCGCTGTATTTACTGATGGCTCGTTCGTGTATATCCCCAAAGGCGTGCGTTGCCCGATGGAGTTATCGACGTATTTCCGTATTAACGCGGCCAACACCGGACAGTTTGAACGCACTTTAATTATCGCCGACGAAGGCAGTCATGTGTCGTACTTAGAAGGCTGCACCGCACCGATGCGCGATGAAAACCAACTGCACGCCGCCGTCGTCGAATTAATCGCGCTGAAAGATGCCACCATCAAATATTCCACCGTACAAAACTGGTATCCCGGCGACAAAGACGGCAAAGGCGGCATTTACAACTTCGTTACCAAACGCGCCGATTGCCGTGGCGACAATTCCAAAGTGTCGTGGACGCAAGTGGAAACAGGTTCGGCCATCACTTGGAAATACCCCAGTTGCATCTTGACAGGCGATAACGCCATCGGCGAATTCTATTCCGTCGCCGTCACCAACAACTGGCAACAAGCGGATACCGGTACCAAAATGATACATATCGGTAAAAACACGCGCAGTACCATCGTGTCCAAAGGCATCTCCGCAGGTCGCGCCCAAAACACTTATCGCGGTTTGGTCAAAGTCTTAAAAAGTGCCGAGAATGCGCGTAATCACACCCAATGCGATTCCTTGCTGGTCGGCGACCGTTGTGGTGCGCATACTTTTCCGTATGTCGAAGTTAAACAACCATCTGCGCAAATCGAACATGAGGCGACTACGTCAAAAATTAGCGAAGACCAGTTGTTTTTCTGCCAGCAACGTGGGCTGTCAGCGGAAGATGCTGTGTCGATGATAGTGAATGGTTTCTGCAAGGAAGTATTTAAAGAATTGCCAATGGAATTTGCCGTGGAGGCGCAAGCATTGTTGGGCTTGAGTTTGGAAGGGTCGGTAGGTTAATGGGTAAGTACGATAAGATTTTGCAGAAAATCGTCCATGGACGATCCGATGCCAATATCTTATTCTCTGAATTGCGGCAATTGCTGGTAC
>CANNKH010000100.1 GCA_947504985.1 Methylococcaceae bacterium
CGTGGAAACCATTAACACCGAAGTCACCACTACCTTGTGTATAGTTTTTAGCTGACACATCAAGCACACCCAAACCTGTTGCAGGACGTACTGCGGTAGCATCCAATGTATTTTGCAATTTCAGCGTATTTGCCGCCAACTTTGCGATTTGTCCTTCTGCACCGAAGCCAGATAAACCAGCCGCATTGATCACTAGACTATCAAATGTTATTGCACCCAAACTCCCACTGCTATCAGCTTGTCCTACATTACCGTAGAGATTAACCGTATCGCGACTGGTTAATACCAACTCATCAACAGCAAGACTATGCAGTTTTTCATTGGATAAGTTTAATGCCCCGTCCGATAACCCACTCACTTCACCGATGTTAATCGCGTTAGCACTGAGGTTCAACGCACCACCATTCATCTGGATATTTCCAGCCAATGTCGTCGATTTGCTCGCATCAAGTAACATCGATTTTGATGCCGCCAATGTCGCACCGTCTTGAATCAATAATTCCCCCGTCACCCCTGATGCCGACAATCTGTTCAAAGTAACTTGATCATCACTGGATACTCTTAATAATGCACCATCGCCAGTCATATTGTATTGAGTGTCGCCAGTATTGACATTACCCGCAGCTGTCAAAACGGCACCACGCTTAACTTCTACTTTATCCGTTGCAGCAGCAAGCAAATCAGTAACCTGTATGCGTGCATCGCTATCGAATGTCACCTCAGCAGACGTAATATTTAAGTCAGTTGCACCGGTAACCACATTGTTAGTTCGTCCGCCACCCAAAAATAAACTATCAACACCTAAATTACTCAGGTCATCAGCTAATACTTCTAAAATTCCTTCTGTTGGTGTCGCGCTTAAATCTTTCACCACGTTTAAACGATTCGCGGCAATATCCATACGTGCGCCCCGTCCGCCCGATGAAGTCACTTTAAACTCACCTTGTAAATCAAGCTTATCTTGTGCAGCAATCGACACCTGACCACTATCTATAGGTAAAACGGGTATACCGGTTGCGTTCTTAAGCGCTTGTGAAACGAAAAAAGTGTTTGCTTTTTGTTCGTCATATTCAGAATGTTTGCGTATATCAGCGCCGCTTTCTATTAAAAAACCATGCCATCGTGGATCGCGTGTCCCTGTACCAGCAATGACTTGGTATCCTGGAACAACTGGCAAACCGGCTTTAGTGTATGTTGTAGAAACAATATCTTGGGTATTAGTCTGAGGCGTAACTAAAAATGCACCCGGCAGTAGCGCATAACGCGCCGGCAAAATAGTATATTCACCCATCGGCAAACTTGACGTGCCACTTAAATAGACCTTGCTGCCCATTGCATAATCAAACCCCGTACTTTGTAAAGGATCATAAGGCGCAATATCCGCACCTAAATTCGGCACAACGGCAAAACCACCTTGATAAGAAGCGCTGGTTTTATCGAGATAATCAAAGGATCCACCAGATCCTGGCAAAAATTCATACGCCAATAAATCTCCACCACCTGCTAGATCAACCACACCACCCTTTGCCACATTGACAGTGGGTGCGGATAAAATCAACTTCTTTTCAGGTGGCGTACTAAACACCAAATTGTGATTACTATCTAACGGATAAAGCCAGTCAAGCCCACCCTGAATAACACCAAAAGGAATTAATTGCCCCGTTCCTGAAACAGAAGTCAGACTATTTTCACCTAACGATAAACTGGAATCTGCCGTCAGATTAATCGTGCCAAACGGCGCTTTAATAACCCCATTCTGGTTAATTATCGGTGCTTCAAAATTCAATAGGCCTGCCGCAGATAACGGTGAGGTGTCCGTATTGCCATTACTTGATATCGTAATTTGACCGTCGGGATTATTTTTGACTGCAAAGGTAAAATGCGTCAATGTTGAGGGATAGACCTGGCTAGCGCTTAGGTTTAAATTAGCCGCAGTCACCATTGTTCCAACGTAATCACGATGCGCAGCATCAATATTGACCAAACCTACCGTGCGTAAGTCGTGCTCACTGTTAAGATTTATCTCACTGAAACCATTCCACAATGAAGCGCCGCCTAACTCAGTCCATTGAGACTGTGTCGTTATTATTCCGTTGCCAACGGTTGGTGATTCGTCCAGTTCGCGAACTAGCGATGAACCTATTCTTAAGTAAGCTGTGTTCAGATTAACTCTACCAGTAACCGTATCATTCAGCCCTGACCATGCAATGACTGGAGCATCGATGTCGATACGTCCTTGAGTCGCTAGATCAACATCACCAAGAAATTTAATTTCATCGTTTGAAGACAAGCGCACATCACCAAAACCACCTGTAGTAATTTTGTCAGCACTCACCTGCATCTGACCGTTTAATACATCAGGAATCACATCGCCAAACTGCGTTGTATTATCCAGTTTTGCCTGATCAGATTGCGCCAAATTAAGCACCAGATCGCCTTGCGGGAAAGGAATAATCGCGGGATCAGGTGGATTACGTTGTGTTCGATCCAGAGCCAAATCAATGCGACCACCCAGCACTGCAGGGGAACCAGCCAAGCCTTTCAAACTACCGTCCAACACCGCACCTTCTGCTGCCGTCAACGCTATGCTTCCGGCATTCGAGCCAACTTCTGTTGCCGCAAAATGAAATCCTGTTGCCCCCCCATCATTAACAGGCAAGTCCAGAACGGTACGCGCACCTGATACGTCAATTTGTGAGCCTAGCTCGGTGATAACATAACCTCTTTGAGCTTTAAACGTAACCTCGCCACCATCTAACACTTCTCCCGTGCGTCGTCCAGCAGCATCCAGTGGATTCATGCGAGAAGCACCTGCGGCCTGTAAAGCAGCATGTTCACCCAACCATATTGTTTGTGTAGCGTCGTATTCCACACCCGGATCAGCCTTAATGTCCAGATTAATAGCTCCCGCCGGTGCCGTTATCAAACCATCGACATAAATACTACCAACCGTTGACCCCAGGCTAACAGTCGCTTCCTTATCTGCCAAAATCTCACTGCCCGTTTCCAAGTTGACATTTTTGCTCAAACTTTTTAGCGTCAAATCGACCGGTTTACGCAAATGCTCCGGTAATGTTTCAATGCGGCTAAAATCAGCTAAAGATTTACTGCTCACCTGCTGTCCGAAATCACCTTCCAAAATACGATTTTGCTGTACCAACGTTAATGACGTATCTGCTTTAACAGTAATATCACCCGAGCTACTGGTTAAGTTGATTTGACTAAATCCTGATTTTTTATCGACATCAAAATGACCATTATGAGCCCCAAGAATTAATGCCGAGGCCGTTTTTGCGACGTCATTGGTTGCTCCGATAATGACTTCACCGCTACTCAGACTCAGGCTACCGCCCTCAGATAAACCATAAGCCGATAATTCGCCATCGATATGCAATAAAGAAGATTCGTTATCCGCCCGTGGTGTAGTTACAAGACTAATGCTCCCGCCTTTACCTTCAGACAACGTGTTGTTCATGGCTAGCCAGGCACCACCATCAGCACGAATCACCGCACCTGAGTTTAAATTCAAATCACCTGTTGCTGTTATGCTGATACTTCCGCCATCAACAATCAAGGCTTCGGTAGGTGTTGCATCTAAGCCTTGAGCAAAGTCATTAACCCAGCGCCCAGAGACATCAAGCACAGACTCAGCGCTAACATCAAGTTTGCCCGATTTTTCAGGAATACCGGTA
The DNA here is from genome assembly GCA_947504985.1 of Methylococcaceae bacterium. Taxonomy (GTDB): domain Bacteria; phylum Pseudomonadota; class Gammaproteobacteria; order Methylococcales; family Methylomonadaceae; genus Methylovulum. Next base: position 3,693 of record CANNKH010000100.1, read on the forward strand.
TTTCGGCTGATCAGATTGATCGAACCCCCTGCTGAATAAATATCGCCTTGCACATCAATTTTGCCTGCATCCAGAATAAACTGACCACCTGGTTTCATGGTTATATCGGCATCAGCACTCACAGCAACACGATCAAGTGTTTTAATCGCCAGTCTTTGTAATCCAGAATCATTAGTTAACGCCGTTGACAATACCAGATTGTCCGGCTTATTTTGCTTATCTTTGGGAAACTTCTCGTCTACCGCAATATCCACGGCATTTTTTTCCGCTTGGAATATTACACTTTGAGCTGAAATAAATTCTGTTGTGTCGAGAGAAAAAGAACCCCCAAAAGCAAGGGTATCTGCGGTACGCTGGTAAATATTGTTAGCTGAACCTGCAATTAAATCGCCATTCCATGACATTTTTGGCGCCACAATATTCAGAGTGCCGGCAGCTAATCCTTGTGTATAGCCTTCTTCAAAACGTCCTTTACCTAATTGCGCCTGCGTATCCCACACTTCAGTCGCGTCAGCCCCCCATTTTTCATATTCTTCTTTGACCACACCATAAATTGCGGCATAGTGCTCATTAGGATCAGCATCGCTAATATCAACAATTTTGCCATAGTCAGTGAGTAACATAGTCGTGCTGATATACCCTTCCTGGTAATCTATTGATCCACCAGAAATATTAACTTTAGCCTCGTTATTAACGATTACCTCGCCGCTAGACGTTAGGTTAATTTCTCCACCGACACCTAATCGCTCATCAATACCCCTTTCAAAACGAGCTTGAGCACCACTGGTATCAATGATTTTGGTATCTTTACGAATATCAACGTGTACCGTCTGTCCTTGTAATACTCCCCCTTTTTGTAAAGGAGAATCACGCAATTCATAAGTCTGCACGGGCATCTCGACGACATTTCGGTCAATCGATGCCTTAATCGCCTTTATTCCGGAAACATTTATCAATGCCTCTTTGTCGAGAATAATGCGGCCTTTAGTCCCCTGTATAGGGTCGAGTACATTATCAGTTGCCGTTATGTCGATTTTGCCAGCGGCAGCATCTATCGAAGAACCGGCCTGCATGTGTACTGTATTGGCGGAAACTTCCAGATAGGAGATCGGTTGATCTTGTTCATCAATCGCCGAACCACCACGGGTATCAGCAACAATTTGAGTCACACTACCTGGTGCAAAAGTTACTGTGGATTCAGTTCCTAAATGATCACCAGTATCCTTATTACGATTAGTTGATGTGGGTACTAACGCCTCATTTTGCTTTTCAGCGCCTTCCCTAGCCAATAAGCGAATAGATCCATTGACACTGACTGAGGTTGTGGCGGTAACTCGCCCCCCCTGATTTACAGCGAATCCGGCTAACGTCACATTACCTTGACGCGCCATAATATTGCCTAGATTAGATACCTTGCCGCCACTGCCAACTTCGACCAATAATCCTGCGAATGGACCACTATTATCAGCAGGTTGCAAATAAACCTTATCCTTACTGGCAACAAGAATGATTTGACCCTGCTCATCAGCAGTAATTGAACCCGCATTGCTTACGTCAGAAGCGGCCATAATAAGACGACCGTTTTTACCTATGTGGATATTGGCACCAGCATCAACTTTAATAGCCGATTTAGAATTAACAGCAACTCCCTCCAAAGCGGCGCTACCCGTGTCATCAAACTCACGGACAATACCATTTTCAAAAATCTTGTCTGAAATATTTAATGTCGAAGCAACTAGCGTGTTGACATCAACCACTGAATCCTTACCAAAAACAAAACCGTTTTGGTTATAAAGATAGATTTGACCGTTAGCCGTTACTTTTCCAAGAATTTGGCTCGGATCATTCTGAAAAATACGATTGAGCGCAATAGATGAGGTGTTAGGCTGGTGAAATTGAACCTGATTATTTGATCCAACGTTAAAACTTTCCCAGTTTAGAATTGCCCGGTCTGTTTGCTGGTCAATATGTAACGCATCGCCGACAACACTGGGCGTTGCATTACCCATCGTTGCGAAGACCTGAGAGGGTATTGGTAATTCAGCATAAACGGGAAAAACGGAGCCCATAAACACGCTTCCGGCTATTGCCATGCGCACACAAGCAGACAATGGCCTCAACCGAAAAATATCCATTGTATTTATGTGTTGGGTCACACGTCGTTTATTACCCATGTTCATCACCTATCTGTGAAATTGTAATCTATCTATTTAATGTAACGACCCGCCTATCAACACAACCATTGTCATACTAATCAAGCTTTAAAACAGCTAACTTGAAGCAAACAATGGTCTTATTAATAGCGAGGTACACTTAGCGTATTTGATTTATTGCCTATACAAAGGCGAACGTGAGGAACGAAACCTGCTCACAATGATTATCAATGCTTAAAATTCCGTTGCGATATTGAAATGTAGCTTTGGATCGCCTTTCTGTACAGGTGCTAAATCAACCAGAGGGAAACCTAAATCAAGCACACCAACAAAATATTTCCATAATTGAAAACGCATACCTAATCCCGTGCTGGCTAATTCACTGCCTTTAGAATTTCCGGGCAAAGCATTCTGAATCCAGCCCCGACCACCATCGACAAATATCACCGCTTGCAGTTTGTCGACAATATCTCTATTACCAGGCAATAAATGCGGCGAGCGCAGTTCTATTGAACCCATCAAGCCATCATCAGCCAAAGCTTGTGTTTCAAAGTATCCACGGACACTCTGCATGCCACCGAGTGAAAACTGCTCATTACTGATTAATGGGGAATCTGCTTTTTGTCCTGAAATACGGCTAAAAATCTCCATACCATAAGGAAGATTATGCGTAAAATTAATCCCTCCCGTTAAAGCAGCGTAATTCGACTGTGATTTATAACGCTTATTTTTAAATTCATCTTGGTCGTTACCCAAACCACGAACCGAAAAATTCACACCGATATTGAATGACGTTAACCATTCTTTACCCTTTAACGAAGAACCGTACTGCACCATAAAAGGGAGATAAGTAATTGGTGTTTTTATGGTATCAGCACCAATAAGATTAAGATCTTCGCTAAAGTCTTTATAGTCAACGCCTAACGTTAACGTATGAAAATAATTATCCAGACTCGGCAACGGCTTTATAAGCCTTGTCCCATAGATGTTACCGATACCAATGACGTTTAAGGCTCCAGCACTGGCTATTTGCGCATTAGATGAAGAACTGACTGCGTAAAAAGCAAGCTTCGCGTCTGTAGTCGGTATCGGCATAGCATAAGTACCAGCCCACACATCAACTTCTTCGTTATTTTCTGGAGAGACCTGATACATTATTGATGCACTATGCAGCTTTTGCCACAAATTATCATAATGCAAGGTAGACACTAATCGTAAACGACTGGTCGATGCGGTATTGCGTCCGTTTAACTCTATCCGTCCATGCAACGGCAATGAATCTTTAACTTTTAAATCCACTTCCAGCGTTCCTGGCGTTTCACCGGCACGCAACACGGGCGTAATTTTTCTATCAGGACTCTGGTTGCTTAGTGCCGTCAACTGCTCTTGCATTTTTGGCATATTAGGAACGTTACCTTCAGCCAATTCAGGGACACCTGCTTTAATATTGCCCAGGGCAAAATAACGTGAATCCTTAACTCGCAAACGCGAAACTTTTCCCTCAACAACGTTTAGATAGACCACGCCATTCTTAACATTCTGCTCCGGAATATCTACGGCCACAGTCTGATAGCCTTTTGTTCGGTAAAGACTTTCCAAAGCATCCCGCGCCTGCTCTACGGTATCGATTGACTTTTTTAGCCCTAAAAATGGATAAACTGTTCTTTCGAGCTGCGTTTTTTCAATCAGGGTATTACCTTTTACACGTAATTCCAACAGATCGAAACTGGCTTGTGGCGTCGGCTCAGGCTCAGCAACAACAACACAATTGAAATTTATCCCTAAAAAAAAGCACAAGGCGGCTTGCTTAAATAAGGTGCTTCGCTTGTTTTCATGTATCCGCATGGTGTTATTTAGCTGTGTTGAATTGCTTAGTTGGACAATACCCATCACTTTCTAAAGAATGCTCAGGTATTTTTATATCTCTTAAAAGATAGCGTAATTGAATGATATTGGGTCATTCTTAGGCACGCATTTTATTAATGTTTTATTAATTTTTGATGACAGCCCCCCTCCCTCGGCAACCTCATAAGTATCTACACAAGTTTTCTAAGCCGTCATTCCGGCATGGATTGCCGGAATCTAGGTCACATGGACGTGAAACTTACCCAAAACTCAACCACAACAGGAAAAAAAAGGAGTAGAAATCCGAAACATTGCCATCTTTGGCTTCTGGATTCCGGCAATCCACTTGTGCCCAAGAGGGTATGCCGGAATGACGATATTCAGGATTTGTGTAGATACCTATGCGGCAACCTCATGCCAGAACGCGACATCCTACAAAAGAAGCGTCTGTATTTAATATCAAAATCCCATTCCATATAAATGAAAAAAGCCAACTACCCTAAAGTAATTGGCTTCTCGTCTTTCGGTAATAACTTACCGAATATTCAATTCATAAATATAAAAATTATTTGAATTGAATACCACCGGTTACGCCTGGGCTATAAATAGCAGGCATACGGCAGTTGTTTGTTGCAGCAGTGGTTGTACCATGACTAAATGGATTCACTGGCTTTTCATACGCAACGATACCACTTTCTTGTGCAGTATAAGATTGTGGTGTTGCTAAAAATCCACTTTTACCCCATGAATGTACAGCAGCCAAGTTAGTTGCCGCCATTACCACTGGGTTACCTGATGCTTTGATAATTTCATCAACAATTGCTTGCTCACTGGTATCAAATGCGTGGTCTTTATTGTATTGGTAAGTTAATTCAACCCAATCTTTATATTTTCCACGAACTACTTTATCCAGAGTTGGCTCAACACCATCAATTTTCACAAAACGCCAAGCGCTTGATCTGGTTGCATTCAACTCAGAACCCTGAATACCAATTGCCCAACGGACACCGGTATAAGTATTATTGAATGAAGTGCCGACAGTGTTAGTTCCTGCATCTAATTCAGCCAAACATTCGGACATCGCACCCGCTGAAGTCATCGCATGAACTTGTGCTTTAGCAACACTTTCTGGTAAAGCTAACGTATCAGTAACCCCTTGTGTTGCAACATCATTACAAGGATAACCCATAAATTTCACGCCCAATTGAGCCTGAGTACCTGAACCACTCGCTCTACGGCAAATATGCAGACGATCACTGTCTGGTTTATTAGCAGCTGAGACATTAGCAAATAAATTACCTGTCCCTGTAAGCTTCAATTGAGACCATGAATTCAGCTGACCGGTAAAAATACTGGCAATTTGCGCAGAATTTAATGAAGGCATACAAGCCAAGTCTTCTTTACCTACGCAGATACTGGTAGCACCAAACTGCGCTTCTTGCATGGCATTACGCAGTTTTGTTGTTACTGCAATACCAAATACTTGAGCCGCTGCCGCTTTTACTGTCAATTTACTGACATCAGCCGCAGTTACAGGCGCAAAACCAGATGGCGTATTGTCACCTTGGAACTGGATAGGATCCACGTCTGAAATACCGAAATCAGGTTTTTGTGGGTTTGAAAGCAGTGGATTTCCTGCAGTATAAGCACAATTGATTTTAGTAAAACTTACACCCTTAATACCGTCTCCGTTTGGGGCTTTTGCGCAATTAGCTGGCGCATCTACTTTCAAAAAATCAATCGCCGAATCAGCAATAATAGGAGAAACACCCTGAGCTGAACCACCATTATGGCGTTTGTAAATCAATAAATTTGTTTTACCAGCAGTCAAACCAGCCAGCTTTGGATTTGCAGTATTCAATTCACACAAATAAGCCACCTGATCTTTACCAACAGTGGCGGTATCATGGAATTTATAAATTAATTTTGACGCATCACATATTCTATTGACAGCAG
>CANNKH010000101.1 GCA_947504985.1 Methylococcaceae bacterium
GGAGAACCTTTTTCAGCATCCCACACTTTCTGATAGGCTTTTGCCGATTTACTCGGCCTAAACGGTAACACTGCACCATGAAGAATAAGCCACCATAACGGTCTCGGAATATTGACCACGCGCGGATCCCAAAGAAAATCTTTAAGAAATTTTCTGACAGCGGTTGTGGTTGGCGCGGAAGGCGATCCCAGATTGGCCAGCAAAACGCCTGTTTTTGGTGAGGGCATAAGGTACCTATCGGTTAATCAGATTTAAAAATTCTGAACGCGTACTAATATGTTTACGGAAAATACCCGTCATCACCGAGGTGGTCATTACGGAATTTTGTTTGCCAACGCCGCGCATCATCATACATAAATGCTTGGCTTCAATAACCACGGCGACCCCTCGAGCATCTATTGATGTTTCAATGGCATCGGCGATTTGTTTAGTGAGCTTTTCCTGAATTTGCAAGCGTCTGGCATACATATCAACAATACGAGCTACTTTGGATAAGCCTAGCACTTTACCTTGCGGCAAATAACCGACATGGCATTTACCGGTAAATGGCAACAGATGATGTTCACACAAAGAATACAGTTCAATGTCTTTAACAATCACCATGTCTTCTGTTTCGGCAGTAAAAATCGCGCCATTCAAAACCTCATCTAAGGTTTTGTCGTAGCCATTGTTTAAATATTTAAACGCTTTGGCCGCACGTTTTGGGGTATCGATTAAACCTTCACGGTTTAAATCTTCACCGATGGCTTCGATTAGTTTGGCAAAATGCGCTTCCATGAATTTTAATCTCCGGTTAGATAAGTAGCGTGAAAAATGACGCGTCAGTATACATCAGGAACCGTAAATGTTAATGCCTTCAAAATGACCGATTCATCCGCATCCGCCTTGCAGGCATTCTCACTCAGATAGCGTCGCCAGCGTCTGGCACCTAGCTCTCCGTGAAATAATCCCAGAATATGCCGCGCCACACTATTTAAACGTACATTGGTTTTAAGTTGATCATGAATATAGGGAATCAGTTGCACAATAATCTCTTGCCGCGACAAGTTAGGGTGATTCTCGCCAAACAGTCGCCTGTCAACTTCTGCTAACAGATAAGGGTTGTGATACGCCTCGCGTCCTACCATAACACCATCAACTCGTTGCAGTATTTCTTCAGCTTGATCGAGCGAGGTTATACCGCCATTTAACACGATTTTCAGCTCTGGAAAATCGTGTTTGAGTTGATAAATAATCTCATAACGCAACGGCGGCACATCACGGTTTTGTTTGGGGGACAAGCCGCTTAACCAAGCTTTTCGAGCATGGATAATAAATGTTTTGCAACCTGCTGCGGCGATGGTAGCGATGAAATGTACCAACTCAGGATAAGAATCACGGTCATCAATACCAATGCGTGACTTAACTGTGATTGGAATGCTAACGGCTTTCGTCATGGCGGCAACACAGTCAGCCACCAAATAAGGTTCAGCCATTAAACAAGCACCAAAACGTCCATTTTGTACGCGGTCGCTTGGGCAGCCGACATTCAAATTGACCTCATCATAGCCATAGTTTTCCGCCATTTTTGCGCAAACTGCCAACTCGCGAGGACTGCTTCCGCCAAGTTGCAATGCCAGAGGATGCTCAGCCGGGTTAAATTGCAGAAAATGGTGATGATCGCCATGTATCAACGCGCCCGTTGTCACCATTTCGGAGTACAGTAAAGCGCGTCCAGAAATCAGGCGATGAAAAAATCGGCAGTGCCGGTTTGTCCAGTCCATCATCGGCGCGACACAAAATCTCGATGCCTTGTAAATAGTATCTTGTTGATTGTTTTTATTGGATTCAATCATTTTAATATTAATCTTACATTCAACTCATAAGTGCAATCGTAAATAATCGGATATAAAGAAGGCTAGCTGCTATCGTTCTCCGCTTTTTTCAATCCGACCAAAGACGAGAAATTGCATGAGAACCTATAAACAGCTAAGCCAAGAACAAAGATACCAGATTGAGATATTAAAGAAAGCCGGAAAAAATCAGAAAGAGATAGCGGAATTGATAGGCGTATCGCCTGGCACGATTTGCCGAGAATTAGGGCGAAACAAGGGTAAGCGGGGCTACCGCCCGAAACAGGCGCAGATCAAGGCGGACAAGCGCAGGACACAGGCTGCCAAGGCTCTGAAAATGACGGAAGACGTCATCCTTATGATTGAAGCCAAGATCGCGCTGGATTGGAGTCCTGAGCAAATATCAGGGTGGTTAAAAGTCACTCAGGGCATTGCTATCAGCCATGAGCGTATCTATCAGCATATTTGGACGGACAAGCGTCATGGCGGTACGTTGTCTAAGCATCTTAGGCAAAGTCACAAGAAGCGTAAAAAACAATACGGTTCAAAAGATAAGCGTGGACAGATCAGAAACCGAATCAGCATTGATGAGCGTCCCACCATCGTCGAGGAAAAGACCCGCATTGGCGATTGGGAGATAGACACCGTGATAGGCCAGAACCATCAGGGTGCATTGGTAACGATAGTGGACAGGGTATCCAAATTCACCTTGATTAAAAAAGTGGACAGCAAACATGCCGAAGTCGTCACTGAAGCGACTATTTATTCTGCTCAAACCTTATCTGGACAAGGCGTTGACGATTACCGCCGATAACGGCAAGGAGTTTGCCGGACATGAAACCATCAAGGAATATCTCAATGCTGAGGTGTATTTTGCACATCCCTACCATTCGTGGGAGCGCGGTTTAAACGAAAATACCAACGGTTTGATCAGGCAGTACTTTACCAAAGGCAGCGGTTTTGAGAATATCACTGATGCGGACGTTGAAGCGGTGATACACAAGCTGAACCATCGCCCACGCAAAACACTCAATTACAAAACACCCCATGCGGTGTTTTTTGCTGAACAAGAGCAAGAGGCCGCATGATACCTAAGATTGCACTTCGGAGTTGAATTCACGACACTAAATGCGGTTAGTGATTGGCTACTCAAGCTTTCAAATATTACCTATATCTCAAGGGACAACATTAAAGAATTAGGTGTTGCTAATTTATTTTTAACCCAAAGGTCAGAATTGAAGTAAGTTAATCGTCACATTCTCCCTCTTCGGAGGCTATGTTAACCGTCCGCGAAACTTTAATGCCTTCGTATTCCAGTTTAATTGCACACGGTATATCGTCAATTCCCGTTAATACTAGCGATTTAGTCCAGTTACCATTTGCTTGAGGCGTGAGTTTTACCGGGGCATTAAGTGTTTGTCCGTCGGTGGTTTTGATGCTCATGGTCAGGCTGGCCAACGCGGTGTTGCGCTGTGCTTCAGTGAGATTGTCATCAAACAGCAACTGCCCAGCAAGATTTAGTTTGCCATTTTTCCATTGCGCACCTTGCAGGCTGAATTGGCTGACATTTCGGGTAGCGCTAACTCTGGCTGGCCAAACTTGGATAACCGTTTTAATGACATTTGAAGATAATGTGCGTCCAATACCTGTTTCTTTTGCGTAAACACTAAGTAGATAGCGTTTGTTGGCTTGACTTGCGGTAGGCGCCCAAATCAAATTTATAGTCGGCAGATTGCTTGTGCCGTCGATGTAAATATCGGATAGGGTATAGCCTGTCGGTGCTGAGCCATGCAAATCAAAGTTATCCTGTTCTGCATCAAATACTTTTAATGGAATCACGAGTGGCGCTTCGCCTACGGTAACATCCCATTTACTGTTAATTGTTTTTAATACGGGTTTGGTATCCGTTATTACCGGTGTCGCAGGATGAAGAAAATCTTTTAAACCAGCAAGCCCGCTATCTTCGAAAGCAGCTAGAATCCCCGGTTTAAAATCATTGCCATGATTGTCATTGTGACAAGAAGTGCAGCCATCAGCTTCGGTTGGGGCGACATATTCAGGGTAGCTCCAAGCGTTCTTTATCATGAAAAAAACTGCAATTATGCCTATTGCAGTAGTAAGCCAGTGTTTATTCATACAAAAAATCTCTCAATTACAAGTAAATCGGTAATGGTAATCCTATTCAACCCGTCCAGTGTGTGAGTATCGACACCATTTTTTGTGATGCTTGATAATCCGTGCTTGACCAGACTAATTTGCCATCGGGTGCCAGGATGGCAAAATAGGGCAAGCCAATTTTTAATTGGCGATGTTCAGGATGAGTACGAAATTGTTCAAATTCGGGTTCTTTATCTATTAATTTAACGGCAATGGCGTTGTTGCGTAAAGCATCATTTAGCGCTTTATTATTAGCGGCTTCCGCTTTAAAGGCGATACAGTTGGCGCACCAGCTAGCATAAAAATCAATAAATAACGGTTTGCGGGTTTGCAGTGCCAGTTTTTGAGCAGCATTATAGCTTTTATGCCAAGCAATGCCGGCTTCTTCCTGTATTTCTGAACTGACATTGACGGTGGTTTGATGATCCTTGTCAGCAAAGGTATTCGCTTGCGCGTTATTAATAAAAGGTAAATGCCCCAATCCAGCAACTACCAGCCAGCCGCCAATAATTAGCCCCATCAAACCGCAATAATGGTGCATTTTTTGATTGGGTGCGGCATTTTCAGGTAATAGCGTTAACACATTGCAATTCACTACGGCAATCCAGATGGCTAACATCCCTAGCGTTAGTGATAACGAGGTTGCTGGAGCTACGCCTAATACCCCCATTCCTTTGTCAAAGTAAACGTAGGCAAAATAAAGAATCATAAAGCCAAAGGCGTATTTGATTTTATTCATCCAGTAGCCTGCTTTGGGCAATTTTTTAAATTTAACGACGCTAACAATAAAAAAGGGTATACCGACACCCGCGCCAAACCCCGCCATCATTACGCTGCCTAGTGATGCGATGCCTAAGCGGTTCCAGAAGGTTAAATGCTGATTGATAGCAGTTAACGTGGCGGCTTTATCAGCAATGTTATCGGCGACTTGAAGTAATAATGCAAAGACAATAGGACCTACACAGGGAGAGATGACTAGCCCAGCAACACTGCCCATCAGCCAAGTACCCAGTAAGCCCTTGACCTGTGCTGAGCGATTGTCCAGCGTATAGACTTCATTTTGCATAAAACCCAGTTCATAAAAGCCCAGTAATGCCAGTGCAAAAAAGGCAAAAAATACTGCAAAACTCAAATTAACCCAAGCGGATTGCATAAAGGTATTAAACGCACCACCGGTCATGCCCGCGATAAGACCCAGTAGCGTATAAGTGCCGATGATGCCGATCAGATAAACCAAGGCATGTTGCTTTTCTTTTTTAGCAACACCATTGGCTCTGTTAATGATAAACATTGAGGTAATCGGCAACATGGGATACACACAGGGGGTAGCAACGGATAGCAGGCCGGCGGCAAACATTAAACTAAACAGAACCAAGGTATTGTCTTGATTGTTTTTAAACAGCATGAGTAAGCGATCCATTAATCCGGTTGGGGTCTCATCAATATTAGCCTTTTCGGTATCTGCGGTAGGCAGAGGTAGCTCAATTTTTACTGTTTGTGGACGAAAGCACACATGGGTCAAGTCGTTGCATAACTGGTATTGAACCGCTAATGGATGCGAAGTGATATTGAGCGGATTAGTCTTATTTTGTATCAGTGAGAGGGTGAATTCGCCTTGTTCGCGTAATACCAAGGCTTTAACCAGATTATCAAAAGTACCTTGCGGCTTTTGTAGTTGATCGATAGCAAGTCCGGCGGTTGCTAGCTGGGTATCGGCATCGAAGGCAATGGGAACATAACTGTTTTCATCGCCGGCATTTAGGTAAGCATGATGATCCTGTGGGATTTTTAAGTTTATCCGGTATTGTGCCGGCCATTGTCCGGTATTTAATGCGGTCATGCTAAGCTCAGCCTTGGGTATATCAGCGGCGGCAATGGCGATAGTTAGCATCCAAAGCATAATGATTAAGCTAATTTTTTTCATGATGTTGACTCCTTCAGGCGGGGACACGCCTAGAACTTTAAATTGAATGATGCAGTGACGAGGTAATAACTGAAATCGGCAAAACTGCCGGTATTATTTCCGCCTAGTTGGTAATCAGCGCTATGGTCGTAATATTCAACACCGGCCTGAAATTTAAGCTGGCTCAATGGCTTAATATCGCTAATTTCCTTCGCTAATTTAATGCCGCCCGAAATCGCGCCAAAACCGGCTAAACGGTAATCACTGGAATAAGTTGTTGCCTGGAGATTGTTACCAACGGCCTGATAAAAATCAGCTTGATCCTGTGAGTAATAGCGAAGGCGTGGAATGAGTTGCCAGCCATTGCCGATGGGTTGATGCCAACTTACTTCGGCGGTGTGGGCGTTTATGCCCCAATCGTCGGTATTAAAGCGGTAATCGACATGCAGTGCGGCGTCGTTAAACTGACCAAAATGACGTACATATTGTGTCAACCATGCCCACTGAAATTTTTCTTCGGGGCGTTTGTCGGGTTTAAGCATATTGGCGTATAACGTGCCACCAAACAGTAAAGGCGCATTAGCATCGTAAAAAGCCACTACTTTATAGGGATCGGACAAATACCCCGTGCTATAGGCAAAGGTCATGTTGCTTTGCAGCACGGAGTCTTTATCAATAATTTGCGAGAGTCCTAACAAATATTGTTGACTGGTTTTACTGCGTTTAAAGCCAATCGGATTGGCATTCCAGGGTGAAGGCGAGGGTTCAACCTCATCAAAAGCAACTGAGGCGCCATAATTTAGCGTGGTCAGTTTTTTATTCAAATCCAGGCTTAGATTGGTGTTGAAATAACGGGACGTGTAATCATGTTCCTGCGAAAAGCCGCCACCGACATTAATTGAGGCGGCATCAAAGAAATACGTCAAGCCTGAGCTGATAGCATCCCGTTGCTCGCAAATTGATGCGCCGCATTGAGAGGTTGGCGATGCCCCACTTAAAATTTGTTTTATCGTACCGTTGGCATTTTTTTGGTTATAAACCGGTGAAGCGCCGGTAATGGTATCGCGCACCAGATTAACCGATGCCGTCATGGTTTTACCTAAAGGGGTTGATAATGCGCCTTCAAAAATATCGACATTAATGCGCTGATTGCTTTCAGAATAATTACCGTATTGAAAGTCGGCGTTATAGCTTTCTTCAATGCGCCCCGCTGTGGCGTCCTGCATTAACCCAGGCAAGGCCATTGCGGCAAGGCTTAAACAGGTTAAAACAGAAGATTTCTCAGAATGGTTTAAAGATTTCATCGGATTGAGTCGCTTGTTTAGTCAAAATCGGCAGGTTATTAATTACAGCCACAGCCGCCACCACCGCCACCATAACCCCCTGAAGCGGCTTCTTTACTGAAAGCAGTATGTTGGCGCACGCTGAATTCCAGCGCATCAGGTGTTAGTGCCATTTGTGACAAGGCCAGATTACCGCGTTGTCTGGGTAATACCTCCGAACAGGCGACGGTTGCTAGTATTAGCACCATAATTAGTGCCGCTTTGAGCCTATTCATCATGGACGAGTTGCAGCTAATAATGAGGCGATCTTTTGTTCTAGACCGTTAATGTCATCACCGCTAAAACCATGATGAATATGTTGAACGATACCCTGCTTATCGATGATAAAAGAGGTCGGCATGGATTCTACGACGTAACGATCCGCCCACTCGCCTTTGCCGTCGCGTAAAACCGTAAAGTCGACCGGAATTTCCTTAACAAATTGTTCGGCTTTGGTTTTATCTTCATCTAAATTAATCGCAATGACCTCAAAACCTTGGGCTTTCAGTCGCTTATGCAACGCGTTTAATAACGGAAAAGAGGTGCGACAGGGGGCGCACCAAGAGGCCCAAAAATCCAGGTAAACCACTTTTCCAGCAAAGGCTTTCAAAGTGACTGGTTGATCTTGTTGCAAAGCAGGCAGGGTAAACTGTGGCGCTGGTTCGCTGATTTCTGTCGCGTTTACGTTAAACGTGCAAATTGCGGCTAGTATTAGGGTAGGGATTTGTTGATATTTCATGGTTCATCTCGGTTTAATAGCAAAGCTTGATGCTTAGCGATAAAGCAGAAATCATGCCACTAACTAATTTGAGCGCTTGAATGGCTATCTTGATATTTAACACCTTGTTGTTATAGCTGTTTTTGTAGCTATCATGGTGTCGATGATGATTGGTATGATGAAGAAAGCTAAGGCGTTGCCATGCAATTTTCGTAGCTTGTTACGTTAAGGGATAGACAATTATTGCAGGGTTGTTTTGTTGCGACCAGCGTAAGCGGATCATAAGACTTGGAAGCGTTTAGCGTTGTTATCAATCAAAAAATCCCTTCGATGAGTAAATTCACCGAAGGGATTTATTATTTATTTTCCAGCTTTTTGAGCATCAGTAACGTCGTTTCTGGTTTTTCTTTTTTCTAAGTTAGCAAATGTTTCTGCTTGCAATTGTGCAACTGCGCCACTCTTTAAGTGATCGGATTTTTCTCCTTTCAGGAACATAACGACAACAATCATAAAGACAATGCAACCACCAACGATAACCCATAAGTTGTCTTTTTCTTTTACTTCAGTCATTTTTAAATCCTCTGTAGTTTTTATTAATATTTGATGCAACTCAAAAATAAAAATTGGTGAGTTGGTTGCTTGATGACACTAAAACAACGGCGCGATTTTTATCATGAGGAGCGATGTTAGGTCAATAAAATATCATGAGAAAATATGTTAGCCAGATAGAAATAACTTCTAAGTTCAGCTAAATAACGGATTTTATGATTCTTTTATCAGTGGCTTAGGCGTTAGTATTGGCGTTTGTGAATAGATAGCGACAAGAACAGAGCGGTTTTTTTCAATTCAATGGGCTGAAGGGGGGCAGTGTTGCTGAATAGGTGTTGTTGTGGTCAGTTTGAAAACGACCTGCACACGGGCATCAAGATGACAGGGCAGGATATAACCAATGGCGCCTGGGGTACTGGTGACAAAGCGTAGCATGGCTTCTTCCGAGGCAACGACATAAGGCGGGGTGATACCCTGGAAATATTGTTCGTTCCAATAAACTTCCAGCGCTTCAGGGCGTTTTTTAAAAAGGCTGAGTGAAAAAGCCTGTCTTAACGGATGTTCAGGGCTTAAATTAAGGGGTATCCAGCGCGTACCTGAGTCATTGAGCAACGTCTTTCTAAGAAAGACATTTTCCAATCGCTTGATACTCATATCTTTAAGCGTTGTTTTAGGTTGTGTGATGACTAATATTTCATCCGCACAGGCAACAGGTAACGCTAACGCTAGCGATAGTGCAATGACTATCAGTCGCTTTAATAAACGCAAAGTCATCATCAAAAAAACATGGCAATCGATGTGAAAAAACCGCTCGGAGCAACAAATTGATTTTGATCGCCGAACAAATATTCCGCTTTAATTACCAAAGGTGTAAAGGGGCGCCACGCCAAAGCCGCTACGCCAATATTGGTTTTAGTGGGGATGTATCGATGTTTGCCGCTGACGTATTCATAACGTCCTATCGCAAAAAAATGTTCAGATAACGGAACGACACCTTGAAGGTACAAGCCTTTTTCTTCGCCCTGATTATCATCGGCATAGCGATAAATTGATTCCATCTCAATTTCATAACCGTCTTTTTTCCAAAGCAAGTCCACACCCAACAGCTCGTTTCTGGTTTTGTGGGTGACCGTTA
>CANNKH010000102.1 GCA_947504985.1 Methylococcaceae bacterium
ACCGGTACGTTCAGATCTTGGCGAATTAACACACGTTTACCAGCTAAATCCAGATCTACCATGCTTTGAATTGACATATTTCACTCTCTTTGGTTGTGGGGATAGTTAAAATCGTTGTAGGGTCATTACTCAGTTGGTGGATGCCATGACTGCCAGTCCTTAAAGGACTGGCAGTCATCAATTACGTAGGGAGGGCAACGCTTTGCTGCCTTCGGGCATACCCTAACTATTGTTTCCATTTAATCGAGCAACCGATACTAGCCCGTTGATCTTGTGGGCCGATGCCGGTTTCTGCTATTTGTTTCATTGCGTCAAATAACTCGCGTCGAGCGTCTATCGGTGCGGTTTCTTTACGGCTGGCATCCAGTCGGCCTCTGTATTGCAGTTCAAATTCCGCATTATAGCCAAAAAACTCAGGGGTACAGACCGCACCGTAGGCTTTGGCTGTATCTTGCGATTCATCAAGTAAATACGGAAAGCCGTATTGATATTGCTCGGCAATCAATTTCATGTTTTCAAAAGAATCCGCCGGATATTCAGTGGTATCGTTGGACATGATCGCAACAGATTCGACGCCTAATTGTTTTAGCTCGCGGGTGTCTCTGAGTATCCGCTCATGTACCGCCTGCACATAAGGACAATGATTGCAGATAAACATCACCAATAAACCTTTTTCACCCATGCACTGTTGCAAAGTCCAAAGGCGACCATCAACACCGGGCAATTCAAAATCAAACGCTTTTTTACCAAACTCACATAACGGTGTTTCCAGTAAAACCATGATGATTACTCCTTAATAAAGCAAGAAAATATTTATTGTTGTTTGTTATGGTTGTAATACCATTTTGCCAGCATAAAAAATAGCGCCGCAAGTACGGCAAATAAAATGCCATGCTCAACATGTTTGATCGTTTTAATGAGTTGGTCGGCAACGTCGCCAAAATGGTAGACCAGCCAGACGATGCTGGGAACGCTGATTAAAGCCGCCAAACCATCGTAAAAGAAAAAGACTTCAAAGGGTAAATGCAGCGTGCCTGCTGAAAAAAAAGTAGGTGCCCGCAATAGCGGCATGAAACGCGATACAAAAATCACCTTATTACCGTGTTGGTGCAACTTTTCTTTGACTAAAGCCAAGCGTTCCGGGGATAACAATTTACTGAATAACGGTTTCTTTGCGATTTCCCGACCATATTTAGCCCCTAACCAGAAAATGGTGCTATCGCCAATCAACACCCCCGCCATACAGACAAAAATCATTGCCCAGACATTAACCATTCCATAATAAGCCAGCATACCGGCAACGAATAACGTAATGTCTTCAGGAATTGGTAAACCCAAACCACAGGCAAGTAAAATACCAAAGACTAATAGATAAGGCATGACCCCACTAAAACTGAGTGCGTAACCTAACAAATCCTCCACTGTTTAACCCCTCTCTTAAAATAAATAGTCAGGACTCAAAGCGATCGCTGGCTGAGCGGAGTCGAAGCCAGTTACGTGCTTCGACTCCACTCAGCGCACGGCTTAAGCCACCAGTAATTATTGCCCCCCCCCTGCTACAAATTACATTGTAGTGCGCTTCCCCCTTTGAAAAAGACTTCCCCCTTTGAAAAAGGGGGATTGAGGGGGATTTATCTAATCAAATCTCCCCTAACCCCTTTTATGCCCTTGGGGTACTTTTCCAAAGAGGGGGATTGAATACTTACAGCCACCAGTATTAGTGATTCTGCACACGCCACAAGCTCGATGGTATGTCAATCGGCGGGCATTATAGCAAGCTTTACTTTTCAAACAGTTGCATTTGCAATAGCCACGTTAGCCTTACACGCTTAATTAGATAGCCCAACTTACTAATTATCATGCGCTATCTTCGGTTCAAGATGAACGATTTTGCCGTGATCATCAAAATAAACCGTAATTAATTGAGCATGGCGGCAAGGTTCCAGTTCAGTCTTTTTTACCTGATAAAACAAACATAATTGCTCATCATCAACGGTTGTACGCGAGGCAGGAAGTAAATAGCGGCGTCGGCGCGAGCGGAAAAACACCCAACATAACCACAATAACGCCTGAATCAGCAACGTTATCGCGTATATTTTTAACAGTTGCAACAAGCTGCTGTAACCGCCAAACCAGCGCATTTCATCGCTCATTTTGTAGTCGCCAAGTAACCAGCCCCCTAAGGTGACTAGAGGCACCAGCAAATAAATCCACATTAACCAGCACACCAGCCAAACCAGGATGCCACCCATGCGCTTTTGCAGACTTTGTAAATGGGGATAGTCAATAATGTAGTCTTTCATTTCTGACGTAAGCCTCGATCCAGCGTAACCCACAATGCACGTTGCCCGCGTTTTTTGGTGATGGCCTTAATCGAACCGGCGATAGTCGTTCCCACATTCATCAGCCAATACGCAATCGGATACCAAATCATCCAATAATAATAGCGAGCGGTGCCGCCGTTACGGTATTCATAACGCGAGTCAATGGCAAGGCTGACGGCAAACTGGATAAGACAGGTCAAACTCAGTAACGTACTGGTCCAGCTTGGGCTGAGGTTATGTAACGATTCGTTATGCGATTCAGAAAACAGCGCCACCGCGCCACCCAGCAAATGCAGTAGAATCAAATAAGCCCATACCGTACTCACCAGGCATTCAAAATACAACGTCCACATGCTGCGCGATGACCAGCGAAATAACGCCGTGAAATAACGCAATAGCACTTCCGTACCGCCTTGCGCCCAGCGTACCCGTTGCCGCCACAGTCCTTTTAAGGTTTCCGGCATCAGCACCCAGCACAACGCATTCGGCTCAAAGTAAATCGACCAGCCCGCCAGTTGCAGTTTCCAGCTAATATCGATGTCCTCAGTGACCATATCGTTACTCCAGTAACCGACATCGTGCAAAGCAGATTTACGGAAAGCCGCAATCACACCAGAAACCGTAAATACCCGACCATAAGAGCGCTGCGCCCGCTTAATCATGCCGATAATCGCCGAAAATTCACCGACTTGAATACGCCCCAACAACGTTGAACGATTGCGGATACGCGGATTGCCGGTTACCGCACCCACCTTGGGATTATTTAAAAAATGCCGCACCATCCATGTAATGGCCTCAGGCGCCAGCAGCGCATCACCGTCAATACAAACCAATAACTCACTATTTGCCAGCAATGCCGCCGTTCGCAAGCCCATTGCCTTACCCTGATTAGTATGCAGATTAACGACCCGAAGCTGAGGATATTGTGCGGCTAATTGCTGTAAAACTTGCAGCGTATGGTCTTTACTGCCGTCATTAATCGCGATGATTTCAATCGTGGGATATTTTTGCTTTAGCAAAATTTCCACCGTTTCACGAATATTTTCCGCTTCGTTATAACAAGGAATCAAAATAGAAACCGGCGGATAGTCTGCCAATTCGGGTAAATAGTCAGCCTGTTGCCGTGGCTCGCTTTCGAAACGAAAATAAAAAATTATCGCGCCGAACATCCATAAATAAGCCATAAACAGCGGATAATAATAGATAAAATCATCAATAAAATGATTTAACGCTGCCCAGGCGGGTAACCCTTGTGCATAGCATAACGCTACCCATTGAGAAATTAAGCCACCAATACTAATTAACGTCTCCATTGCCTCAGCGAGGCTATCCTGTAAAAAAGTCATGACATTTCTTGGTAGTAAGTTACGGTAAATCAGGCATTGAAAAGTGTTGTTGCAAATCTTTCAGACGGGGCTGATTCTCAAAAACATTATCAGGGTAATAACCGATATGCTTGACATGAAGTTTTTTTAACAACGCCAATTGCTCAAGAAAGACCGGCATCGGAATTTTTTCCTGCGTTTTCCAGTTGACAGCTTGCAACTCAAACAAGGCTTTGTTCAGCCCGTCAGGATAACGCGCGGCGGCATTAACTAACTCAGTCAACCATGCCAAAGGCTGCTCCGCTTCTTCCATAAACGGCATCGCTTCAATCGCCACATAATCATAATGCGTTAAAAAAGACTCAAAAGACTGCGCAAACCATTCTTCACTAAAGGGTTTCAATAACGGTAACGCATAAAAATTGCGTGCCGTTTTAATCCCAGGGCGATAAGTGCGTACCCGGTTTGCCAGCTCATCAGTAAACTGGCTAATTAACTCCGTTTTATGACGCGCCCAAGTCAGTCGCATGTCACCAGTGGCATGTAACTTTTCAAAATCATCGGGTAAACCCCACGCTTCGTGCGTAAACGCCAGCGCCGTCGGCGAAACATCTTCATAGTCAGATAAAATGCCGTCATCATGAAACAGCACACCGTCAAAATTACAATATTTAGCTAAATCCTCGTAAATATCAGCAATATATTGACGGGCTTGCGGCTGAAAAGGCGACAGCCGCGTATAAATATGGCTGGATTTCTGCGCCTTGCCATCACGCCATTCCTGCACATACCAACTCTCCGGCACCTTGCCCTGATACGCAAAAATAGGCAGCCAAGCATAAACTTTTACACTGGCGACTCGCTTTAATTGCCAAGCCACACGATTAAACAAATCTTGTACGACAGGCAAATGCCGGTTAGGAAAATACAAGGCATCGGCATTACCATCGCCATCCGGGTCAGCATAAGCCTGAAGAAAAACCGTATCAATGTGCATCTCCTTGATACGCTGAATCGCGCGATCAAGATTCAGCGCCATTTGCCGCGCGTCTTTGTCATAAAGATAATCCATATCCAAATGCGCAACCCGCAGCGACCTATCAGCACGCAGCCCCGTCACAATAGCAGCAAATTGCTCAAGATCAGGATTGCCGATCATAATCAAACGCCGTAACGCCTTTAAATCCGCTGCCGTGTTAAAGCCATCAATTAACCCCATCGTCATCGGCATACCCGCCTCAAACGCGGCTGCTTGCGCAATACGGTTGTATTCGCCATAAGGCCAAACCATCACGCGAGGTCTGACGCCGGTATGCTGAAAAATAAACTCGGCACTGCTGATCAGCCCAGAACGTACCCGCGCTTGATAATGGTCATCAGACTCATAATGCCCAGTTGCGGCATCATAAAGCCGAGTCACCACCGCTGCCTGGGTATTGCCTTGCGGATTAGCCAGTACGCCTTGGTGTAAATCGTAACTATGCGATGCAATTTCCACTAGGTTAGACGCTTTCAGTTCCCTGACTTGATCCCAAGTCAGTAAAGCCTGTTTAACGTCACTGGGTTTATTGCCGTCCATCCAAGACCCTACCAGCGCCACCGTCGCCGGATAATGATATTTTTTTAACAGCGGCAAAACTTTGTCATAAAAACTTTGATAACCATCATCAAATGACAACACGACCGCCTTATCAGGCAACGCCGTTTTACCCGCCGCCGCATCAAAAACAGCTTGCACACTAACCACCGGGTAATCGTGCTGCTTTAACCAGTTAAGTTGGGCTTCAAAACGATCTTCACTGACATCCGTAGGCGAGGCCGGCTTTTCATTACGACCAATAACATCATGATAATTAAGCACCAAAAAATGCGGCTCATTGGCACACGCCATGCCCCAAACGCCGGATAAGGTCAGTAACAATAAAACAGATTTTATAATGTTCAAGAGAGTGAACTTAAAAAAACACCAAAATTCAGTGTCATAGTGATAAGAGAGCCGCATGAAATCATCGCATAATCAAAAAGCGGCCTATTCTATCAAAATAAAGGGGTTTTCTTTGAAAACATATTTTCTTTTAGGTAGGCCGGAAATAAGCCTGTAGTCGACTAATGGCATAAACAAAATTGGGGACACCCCACGACTGCCAGTCCTTCAAGGACTGGCAGTCGTTAAACTTCACTATTTGCGCTAAACTCACCCCGCCCTCAATCCTTTTAAGAAAAACAACCTTATGAAAACCAAACTGCTCTTGTTATTCCTGCTGCTATTTACTAGCGTAGCCTTTGCCATACCCACCACACCCACCAGCGATTTTACTGACAATAACAATGGCACGGTGACGCACAAAACCACCGGACTAATGTGGATGCGTTGCGCGCTGGGGCAAACCTGGACGGGTTCGACCTGTAGCGGCACTACCAAAAGATACCCTTACGCCAAGGCAATGGCGTTAACCTCCAGCTTTGCCGGTTACAGTGATTGGCGGCTACCGAATATCGCTGAATTGCACACCATTGTCGAGCGGGAAAACTATAACCCTGCCATTAACACCACGGTGTTTCCTAATGCGCGCAGCAGTTGGTTTTGGTCGTCTTCGCCCGATGCTTACGATAGTGGCGGCGCGTGGGTCGTCGCGTTCGGTAATGGCGACGGCGGCAACGACAGCAAGGACGGCGGCAACGGTGTTCGGCTCGTGCGCGGAGGACAGTGGACTTTTGGTTCTTTGCCTCAGACTACCCCGACCCGCAACTTTACTTTTCATCAAGATGGCACGGTCACCCATCAACGTACCTGCCTAAGGTGGCAACGCTGTGCGGTGGGGCAAACCTGGACGGGTTCAATGTGTTCAGGGGCGGCAAAAACCTATACTTACGCTCAGGCACAGCAGTTGACCAGCAGCTTGGCAGGCTTTAGCGATTGGCGAGTCCCTAATGCCAATGAACTATTAAGTATCGTGGAGTACGGCGCTTATGATCCCGCCATTAATCAGGCGGTGTTTCCTAATAACGGTAGCAGTTGGTTTTGGTCATCTTCGCCCTATGGTAACGGTAGTAACCGCGCGTGGATCGTCAACTTCGGTTATGGCCTCGGCGGCAGCGGCGGCAAGGGCAGCGGCTACGGTGTTCGGCTCGTGCGCGGAGGACAGTGTATTTTTGGTTCTTTGCCTGATTTAACTACCAGTATCACCGCCTCCACCAATAGCGTTAAATTAAAGCAAAACATCACCTACACCGCCACGATGACCAACACCGGCAGCGCAGCCGCCACCAACGCCACCTTGATTTTTTACTTCCCGCCGCGCTGGGTTAATTACGTCACCGTGCCATCAGCTTGTGTCTCCAATGGCAAAAGCTACCGTTGCAGCGTGCCCAGTTTGGCAGCAGGCGCCAGCGTAACCCAAGCCATCACCGTCAACTATGCCCAACGCGGCGCATTAAATGTCATCGGCTTGGCAATTACCGACAGCGACGACACCGATGAAACCAATAATAAAGCCCAAGTGATAACTACCATCACGCCGTAATTGAGCGTTGTAGGGTGGTTTCGCGATAGCAAACCACCTTTACAGCGTTGCCTATTGTGGCGGATTGCCTATCGGCGAATCCACCCTACGACACTTGAAACGAATGTAAAAAAATATCTCTTGGAGCAAAAAAATGAGCCTACCCTTTTACAAAAATAATTATCTCAGCGAACAAGTCTATCTGGAAGGCGAGCAACGGAGCGAGATAAAACACGAATATATCGACGGTGAAGTTTATGCGATGGCAGGCGCGAGTAAAAACCACCAACGCTTGACGACCAGACTGGTGCAACAACTGGCTAATCATTTGGATAACACCCCCTGCGAAGTGTTTAGCTCGGACATTAAAGTGCGTGCCGATAACGGCAATAAATACTTTTATCCTGATGTGCTGGTGGTTTGCAACGACGATGGCGAGGATGATTATTACACCCAGTCGCCGCGCCTTATTGTTGAGGTGCTATCCAAATCAACTCGCAAATTTGATAACACCTTAAAACGCGAGGTTTATCAGGCACTACCCAGCTTGGAAGAATACGTTTTAATCGAACAAGATTTTGTCGAAATTGAAGTGTGTCGCAAAGCAGAGCATTGGCAACCCAAGCATTATTATCTGGGCGATGACGTTACTTTGACATCGATAGACTTAACGTTATCGGTCTTGGACATTTACCACCGCGTGGATAATGAAGACATGCGGGATTTTGAAAAAACGCTTAATCCGACTCCCCCCTTTGAAAAAGGGGAGGATGGGGGGGATTTGATGCACAACAGCGCTTCTTAAAATCCCCCCTGCCCCCCTTTGAAAAAGGGGGGGTATTTATTACGAATTTCACTAAACCCAATAATTTAGGTAACAAACATGGCAAATCAAATCCCCACCGGTCAAGCCACGAGCAGCTTAACCAATGGCACCCAAAACACTGCTTACACCCTTACTGAAGCCAGCTTGCTGCAAGGCTTTACTGATCCCGATGGCGATACCCTTAAAGTAGCGGCGGTGTTGGCAAGCAACGGCGACATCTCAGAGCTAGGCGATGGGCAATGGCGTTTTACGCCAGACACTAATTTTAGCGGAGTGGTGACGTTTGATTATCTGGTCATCGATAATCACGGCGGCGATGTACAAGGTGCGCTTAATTTAACGCTGGTCGCTAATACCGCGTTATCAGACGTAAACTTATCCGGCACCGACGTTATCACCAGCGAGCAAGGCGATACCGCCATGTTTGCTGTCAGTTTAACCGCTGCGCCTAAACGCGATGTGTCAATCACCTTTACCAGCAGCGACACCAGCGAAGGCGTTATCACTCATCCCACCTTGACCTTTACGGCAGCGAATTGGGCAACAGCGCAAACGTTTACGGTGACCGGACAAAATGATAGCGCGGTTGATGGCGATATTGCTTATACCATTAATGCCAGCATCAACACGCTGGATGTCATCTACAAAAACATCACCGTTAAAAGCCTGACTTTGACTAATCAGGATACGCCGGTAGCAAAAATAGAAAACATTACCGGCACTAATTTTACCGATCAGTTGCAAGGTACGGAGGCACCCAGCTATATCTTGGGCGAAGCTGGCGAAGATGATTTATCCGGCGGTGCGGGCAATGACACGATTTATGGCAGTTACGGGAATGATCTGTTGTTTGGTGAAGCGGATAATGACACCTTGTATGGTGAGCAAGATGCGGATTATCTGGACGGCGGCACCGGCAATGATATTTTAGATGGCGGTTTAGGTTTGGATACGCTGATTGGCGGCGCGGGTAATGACACTTATTATCTGGGTTATGATGCCGTGGATGTCATTGACGATCAGGGCTTAGTCAGCGATGTGGATAGTGTCATCATGCCGTATCAACTGAGCAAATACACGCTACCCACGGGCATTGAAACCGGCGCGATTGCCGTAGGTACCAGTGCCAGCAGTTTGACGGGCAACACCGGTAATAACACCTTAACGGGCAATGACGGCAAAAATAACTTAAACGGCGCGGTAGGGCGGGATTCGTTATTTGGCGGTTTGGGTGATGATGTCTTAGTCGGCGGTGCGGGTAATGATGCGTTAAATGGTGGTGCGGGCAAAGACAGTTTTTTGTTTAATGCGGCGCTTAAGTCGAATGTTGATAATATCGCCGATTTTAAGCCGGTCGATGACACGATCAAGCTCGAAAATCAGATTTTTACTAAATTGACAGTGACGGGCGTGTTGAATGTTAGTCAATTTGTTAACGGCGCTAACGCACTTGATCCCAATGATTATGCTATCTATAACCCGAGCACGGGCGCAGTGACCTATGATTCGGATGGCAGCGGTATCGGTCAAGGCGTACAGCTTGCGATGTTGGGCGTTAA
>CANNKH010000103.1 GCA_947504985.1 Methylococcaceae bacterium
GCTCGTAAAGATGATGCACCAGATTGCCCTTTAACAAATTGCCATCACTTAAAGATTGCAAAGTACCGGCAGTCAAACGGGCTTTGTAGCGCAGTACCCATTGGTAAGGGCTGTTGAAGAAAGCCTCTAGACTGGAATATGACTCCTGCTCACGTGGCACCAAATGCTTGCCTGAATCCAGTTGCCACCAGCGACTTAAGCTAGGTAACGGTTTATATTGTGTTTTTTCTGTTGCAAGGGCATTGAACACGCTGATAGCAGTTCCATCCAGCACACTGTCTTCCGCCCTAATTTCCTGCCAGCCATCCAGACAACTGCAAATTTGATCCCATAACGGATGAGTTGCTTCTTCGTTGTCATGCAAAACAATGATCAAACGGTCTAAAGTCGCATTGACGGGTTTTAACCAGCTTGATGCCTGCCTCTGCAATAGCTGGTCAAGTTCCGGCAACAGTACGCCATTATTGTTTAATTGTTTTAACTCTTGCCTAGACCAAGGGTGGGTTGATTGTGAAACCGTAGGCCGTAAATCCCACCAAATCAGCGTATTGACGGTTTGGTTAAGACTACCCGGCTGGCTGGTGCCTACCAACCATTGCGCTTGATTGGGAATGCATTCAGTGTATTGATCGACAATGCCGGTACCCGCACCGGTCAACTGGTCCAATAAATAGCGTAACTGTTCTGGTTTGATAGGTGCCGTACCGTCAGCCAGTAAATTGCTTAACGCGGTATTCAGTTCACTGGCTTGGCTGTAGGCGGCGCCAAATAGTGCCCGCATCGCTTCGTCTTCCCATTGCGATTGTTGTTGTGCCAACCAATTGGCCACTTTCAAGATACGTTGTTTGGCGATATCAATCGGCAATCCTGCCTCGGGGGTATAACGGGCACTGGCAAACCAATAATCAAGGTCGGTTTGTAACTGTTTATATTGTTCATCACTGTAATCTTCGCGCTCTTTTTCTTTTTCCAGTAGCCCGGTTAACGTCTCCCGCCATTGTTCTCCACCGATACCGGGGGTATTTGCCACCACATCGGCTAACGGATGGCGGATTCTGCCCGGCAGTAAACCGACGGGGTGCATTAAAAACTGTAACAAGATATCTGGATTCAAAGGTTCCCACAATAACTCCAATGCAATGGGCAAAACTTGTAGCACCGGTCGCCAGGGTGATGTCTTTTCAAACCCCAGTCGGGGTAAACCAACGGCGGACAAGGCATCGTCCATGTCAACACCATCGCTGCCGGTTAACACCGCTACGGTTTTTTCCTGGTTTTGTGCGGCTTGCGCTGCAAGCCATTGACTGACCAAGCGGGCAGAAATGGCTTTGGATCGGGCTTTAACGACAACGAAGCTGTGATCCCCCGCCAATTTGGTTTTATTGATGGAACCGTCTTCGCCTTTATTTAAGTTTTCAGAGGCCAGTTGCGCCAAAGTGCTTTGTAAGCGGTAGAGATCATTGTTGGATGGTGTGGGTGTTAATAAGACAGGCTGTTCAGTAACGTCAAATGATTGCAATATCTGCTGCCAAAGTGGCGAAAAATCAACGAACCGGTCTAACAAGATAACGTGTTCAATCTGTGTTTTTTGCGTCTTTAATCTTGCCAAAATCGTTTGCTGCCGTTGGCCAAAACCGAAACTGACTTTTTCAGCCGTTAATTGTTCAACATCCGCCATATCAGCCAGACGGCTGGATATCTCACTTGAGAACAGGCCGTTCCAACCGGCCTCATACC
The DNA here is from genome assembly GCA_947504985.1 of Methylococcaceae bacterium. GTDB lineage: Bacteria > Pseudomonadota > Gammaproteobacteria > Methylococcales > Methylomonadaceae > Methylovulum. The sequence continues at coordinate 1,738 of CANNKH010000103.1, forward strand.
AGCTATCACGCCATTGCAGCAAGGTCTTGGCGACATTGAATTGATCGATTGCAAAAGAATGATGGTAAAAACGGCCTGGACTATCGCAGGCCTTAAGGCACCCCAGATATTGAATAATGCGCGTCGTCGGTGAATCCGTTACCGGAGCGATGCCACATTGTGTTTCCAGAATAGACAGGAAGCCTGCCGGGCCGACTTCTTTTTCGCCGATAGTGGAGTGCATCCGTTTGGGTTTCATGCCGTCCAATCCGTATCCAAGTCTGATTTGCATGCTGTCTAACCTCTGTTGCAACAATAAAATTATTAAGAAACCGCCAAGGGTAACGCATCAAGCAATGCTGGCATGATCTCACCTGCTTTGCCCCTTAAATTGAAATGTGCCTTGCTATCTAATGCCGTTGCGCCGGGATTGATTTGTATCACCGTGGCGCCTTTAGCAGCCGCAGTAACCGGCAGTTGCGCAGCCGGCCAAACCAAAGAGGACGTGCCGATTGAGAAAAAGACATCGCACTGCGAAGCCGCTTGCTCGGCTTGCTTCCAGGCGGCTTCCGACAGCATTTCTCCGAACCACACCACTCCCGGGCGAATCGGGCCCTTACAATGTTGGCAATGCGGTGGGGTCAGACGACGCCCGCCAGCCGGTTCATTCGGAATACCGTCCGGAAACGCATAAGGTCTGGCACAAGCAAAACAGCGGGGAGAATGCAGGCTGCCGTGCAAATGCACGACATCGGTATTGCCGGAACGCTCGTGTAAATCATCGACGTTTTGGGTAATCAGTGTCAACCGTTCAACGCGCTTTGCCAACTCGGCGACGGCAAGATGCCCAGCGTTCGGTTCCGCACGCAAGACCTGCATACGCCGCCATTCATACCAGCCCCAGACCAGAGCCTTGTCCGCACGATAGCCTTGAGGACTCGCCAATACACAAGGGTCGTATTGTTCCCAAAGGCCTGTGCCCGCATCTCGGAAAGTGGCTATACCGCTTTCTGCCGACATGCCTGCACCGGTAAAAACCACAATATGCTTTGCGTGAAGCAAGGTTTTCAATAAATCGTCGTTAAAATCCATGATGTCTCATTTTCAATTATTGGATAAATTCAGGATAACAACACAATGCGTCTGTGAGTCGCTAGCCACTGTCGGTTTTCTCCTGTATCCAAAGTGGCAACACCCTATAAGCTTCTGGATCAGGTTCAATCAATAGTTTCGCGTAAGTGCTCGCCCGTCCAACGGTATACAAACCCAAGAATCTCGACGGCAGTAATGTATCGATCAACCATTGCAAAAAAGGCTCGAACACTTGGTCTTGCCATAAGGCTTCGCGGCTGTGAAAAAGTGTCCGTGCTTCTGGCTTGCACAACTCGCAATAATAGCCATCAGCACTGTGTCGGGGCCAGGATTCAAAACTTGCCAATAAATCCCAACATATTCCTTGCCATTCCACATAAACAACCAATTCCCAAGTCAGGCCGAACGTAATCGCCGGATGTAAACCCGTTAAAGTAAACGCTAAATAATCATCTTTGCGCCTGACATACTGTAACAGTACGGTATCCTGATGTTCGGCGTACCAGGCTAAAAAAGCACGCTGAATACGGCGACGGACTTTTGGGAAATGCGGCTTCATGGCAGCGGCTCTTGCCAAACGGCCTGCCATAGCTGTAGCAGAATTTCACCCGCCTTGCCGTACAGATTGCAGTCAGCGATCTCATCTAACGGCGTGGCTTGAGGATTGATCTGAATCAGATAAGCACCACAACGTGCGGCATTGAACGGCAAACTGGCTGCCGGGTAGACTTCCATAGAACAACCAATGCAAACAAACACTTCGCAATCAAAACAGCGTTGTTCCGCCAAATGATAGGACATGGCGGGCAGTGCTTCACCAAACCATACGATATCCGGGCGCAACAGACTTCCACATTGCTGGCAATGCGGCGGCTGGTCACTAAGATTCACATCCATTTGGGCGACATGACCAAAATCAACGCATTTGTTCGCGGTAATATTGCCATGCAATTCGATCACGTCACGGCTACCCGCCTGTTGATGAAAACCATCGATGTTTTGGGTAATGACCGTGACACCAGCGGTTTTATCTTGCCAAGCCGCCATCACCCGATGTGCCGGATTAGGTGATAGGGTTTGTAATTGCTGGCGGCGTTCTGCGTACCATTGCCAAACCTGGCCTGGATTAGCGCGGAATCCCGATTCTGTGGCAAAACGGGTTGCATCAAAATTAATCCAGAGACTGTTTTGCTCATCCCGAAAAGTCGGGACACCACTTTCTGTTGAAGTTCCGGCACCGGTAAAGAATACCAGCCGTTTTGCTTGGCGTAAGCGGTTGAGCAGTTCGTCGTCAAATTGCATGGTTGTCCTTTTTAGCCGATTAACTGGAATAATAGCTATTTAGTATTTGTGCGACTTCCTGAATTTCTTTAAGAATGGCATCCAATTTTGAATTCTCGAAATCTCCAAAGCAACGGATGGTTTTTGATTCCGTCCAGAATTTCATATACTTATCATTAACTATCATTTTTCGAAGTTTGGGAACATCGCAATCTTGAATATCATACACATAAAACCGCACACCGAATGAACCAGTCGGTTCTACCATCAGCGCAATATTTGACTTATCTCCCCAATTCTTACGACGAATCCGAAGTGCTGTACTTATACCCCACTTCTCTTTATTGCCCAATTCCACCGATTCTTCTGTGTCAGTATCCAATCTTATGGCATCAAGAGCTCTTTTATGTAATTCGTTAATGTAGTCATTAGCTATTATTTTCAAATCATATATAGCTTGATAATTTTTATATGCAAATTCAAATCGTTCGTTAGTCATAGGGTCTGGCTCACACTCTTGCTCAATGTTCAAAATAAACTCTCGAAATAGAATTAACCATTTTGAGTACGGATTCTTTATGACGTAATCGCCAAGATTTTCTCTGATACGGGTTAATAAACTTTTGTAGGTTAATGAAATCCACCCTTGTGGCGGCGTTTCCTTTCGGATTGATAAAAGCACCCGATTAATTCTTTTGTTGTGATAATTTTCGTTTAGATAAGCATCGTAACTGTCAAATGGGTTGGCAGCCCAATGACGAATCTTATTTTCGATCATAGTTACATATCGCTCACCCTCAAACAGAATATCAATCCTTTTTTCATCAGTTGTTTGCACTTCTCGCTGAGGCGTTGCAATCAGGTCAATATCATCCGAAGATAGTCCAGCAGCTTCATTGAGTGATCTCAGGACTAGATCACCAAATCCATGAATCTCGTGTACATCCAAGAAGAATGCGAGGAGATCACTAATCGGATTTTCATAATGACCACGCCCACCAATAGAAAATATATTTTTTTCAACAGCGGGAATGGTTAATCGTCTTGATTCTTTTAATATTTCTTCTAGTTGTTCATCTGTCATTTAGTTTCCTAATTAAACGGGTAAGTGATGCCAAATTACTTCATTGCAACGAAGCAAGCATGTGGTTTTAAAAAAAGAATTTTTAAGGCTATTTAATTCTTCATTCTCCTTGTGGTAGGTTTCAAAACATCGACTATTGCCTTTCGGTAATTGAATTGACCTTAGAAAATCGTCTGCTATTTATTGTTGCTGATCAGAAAAGCGAATAATGTTCATCAGAACACTAAAAAGCAATCCGCCATTCCGTGGCGCACCGATGGCGGTTTGCTAGTGCGAAACTGCCTTACAGTCTTATTTTCAATTGCTTATGCTGTAAAAATATGCCAAAACTTAAGCTTGGTTACTGACCCAAGGCACGTTTTCGTAAGTATAGACATAGCTGGGGAACTCCTCATCACGATCTTCACAGTGAAAATACATTTTAAGACCATTACCTACTGCGCAAATCTCATCATCTGTAAGTAATCTCTTAGTTGCAAATCCGATTGCCTCATCGTCTTCACCTGACGCCAGTACTAATCCAGGTATGATCAGTTCTAATTTTTGTGCAAGACTAAAGTCTTTAGTGAATGCTAGCTCGTTAATTGCGTTCATTGTGGTATCTCCATTGGAGGTTAGTATTACTAATCATAAAAATTCTAGTACGGTGGGTTTAAAAATTCCGAGTGTGTAAAATTTCGGGTTGTTAAACATCGGTCAATAAGATGATTCAGATAAATTCAAAATAAATTGCACAACATCTTTGTCGTCATTTGAATACGTTTCGTGGTCATCGAAAATGTATTTGATTTGGCCTGCATCAAAATAACGAGCAATTTCATTTTTCATATTCGCTGTAATATTTTCACCTTGATAGGTGCCATGGGGTAAGTAATCAGGCTTAAGTTTTGGTACATTTTTAAAACGTAACTCGTTGAAAATAAAAATACTGCCGCGCTAAAAAATTTGGCTGATTACTTATTGAGAAGTTACATTTATGCGTTTAAAAAATATACAGAAACTTTTTCTTGATAAATTAAGATAACGCTAACATTCCGTAACCCTTTATTTATAAAACCAGTCAATTATTCGCCTAAACCATTACCCGCCCGACAAACCCGATTTCGTCCCTGTTCTTTGGCTTGGTAAAGCGCCTGGTCAGCTTGATGAAAAATAGCATCAGCAATGGATTGACTTAATTGGGCTATCTCATCGCCTTGCTCAATCCTTGTTTTTAGCTCATCCGGCAAATCATCAGGATAGATCGATAAACCAATACTGGCGGTTACCGACACAACATTGCCATCATCATTAACCAGTTGTAGCTTTTCAATGGCATCGCGGATACGTTCGGCGACTTTCAATGCTTCCGCTGCGTTGGTGTCAGGTAATAGAATGCTGAATTCTTCACCACCATCCCGTGCCGCCTCGTCATAGATACGAATACAGTTGGCAACTTCCAGAAGAACTTTGTCACCGAAATCATGACCATTACCATCGTTAACCTGCTTGAAATGATCCAGATCAAGAGTGAGCAGCCCAAAGCTCATCTGATTGTTACGCAGGCAGCGCTGTATTTCGCGATTTAAACAGCGTTTAGATTCAGTTGCATTCAACAAATTGAGGCGGGTATCAAGCCGCCACTGTTCCATTACCAAACGTAAATCATCCGGCTTTAATACTTGCGCTTTATGCCCAAAGCCGCTGATCCACTGACGCAATCGCTCGCCATCGAAAACGCCTTGCGCTTTCAGTAAAAAATAATCGTCATGATGATAATCAGTCGGTGCAATCATTTCGATCTTGTCCGCTTCAGGAAGATGATTCTGGACATAGCTGTACAATTCTTCAGAAAACTCAATGTGCAAGCAGTCGAGTTTTTCCTGAGCATGATGAAAATTCAATTGCCTGTACATAAAATCTGTTACGTTAAAATCCGGCTCAGGCTGAACGGCAGGATAATCCGTCAAGCTAATGTCTTCAATCTTGCGCACGGCCAGCACGAACGGGTCGTTGTACTGCCAGTAAGAACCCACAACCAATAAATTCTGATCGCGCTTAATCAAACCAAACAAGTTGAACTGAAAAGCTTTATCGTTGCCTTGGTAGCGAAGGGTTACTTTTTTATTGTTCAGCAATGCGGTGGACAGTGTTGCAACAATGGCATCAGGTTGGGGATTGCTGGACAACACACCCTCCCAGTGCGATAACCACAAGACCCGCTGGCTCCAGGCCAAGGTTTCAGGATGATCCTTGACCTGTTGTTCAGCTGATGTAAAACGGTCTTGCAATTCAGCAAGATATTCAGCCGGCATTAGCTGGCGCAGGTAGCGGTTTACCAGATGATAGAGAAGGGCTTCTGCTGGGCTATGGTTCATAGAATTGGCTCGGTTAAATTTTGCTTTAGGAAATATTTCGTATAACTTTAGTTCTAGTCTTGATATTTCGGTTATTACGGGTGAAATTAATCCGGAGAATTACGCTGTACTCTGATTATCTGGTTGCTGAATTTCATATCAACCAAAATTAGGCATTCAAGATTAACGCTATTTCATACAAAAATACGCCCTCATCGAAATTGCCATTAATGCCATCAACCAATAAATAGCCGCGAAAACCGGTTTCTTTTACCTTCAAGTATAAAATCGATGACGGTTAACCCAATTTATACAGCCACTAACAATAAACTGAATCCTAAAATTCGCCCTGAATAATTTCATGCCGTTGATAAGACGCTAAATACCAACGTGATGCCTGAACGTCGAACAGAGTTAAGCCAAAATCGGCACTCTCTTGGATATCCTCACTACTCGATAAAAAAGCACCCGTGTCTACGCAGATATGTGACAACACTTTCTGAGGTTTGGGGGCATAGGAGTGCCCACAGAAAGTCGTGGAAAGCCCGGGTTGGATTGTGGCGTTAGGGTGCTTTGAAAATCTGCCGGACATCAGCGTTCGACTCCAAAGTAAGTTTTCCGAAACAATGGACGGAATACGTTGTTCGGAAAACCAGCGGTCGATGTCACTGTTTAGCCATGTGGCTGTCTTGGCAAAGTTATATTGGGATCTGATGAGTTCGGCGTGAATGACATGAAAGCGGTTTTCGCCTTCTCCTACTACCAAAATAAGCGGCATGTCCAGGAGCAGGTCTAGGCCACGATTGAATTCAGGGGTCATGCATTGCCGGTTAGCTTGATAATACTGTTCAACCCAAGCGCCGCCGTTATCAAAAAAGAGGTTGGAACTGGCACAGTCAGATACCTTCAACGTGTCATTTACCCGGTAGGGCAAGAAGAAATCCAGGCACATGGACTCATGATTTCCGCATACCGCCATAAACCACGGTTCTTCCAAAAGGAACAGGCAATGCAAAGACTCTGGCCCCCGATCAATCAAGTCTCCGACCGAAAAGAGCCGATCCTTTTGTTTATCGAAATGCACTTTTGCGAGCAGCACGTCAAGCAGACTAAAGCAGCCATGCAAATCGCCTACAACATAATCTTTGCCTTGTTTGTTTTCAGGTAGTCGCTTAATTATTGTTGCCATCAATCACCTGATATTTGGGATTTGATTATGGTTGCATAAGGTCGCACCAGATCAACCAAACTGCTTAATGTTGTTAGTGCCACTTACCCGATTTAATAGCCAGCGTCGCCTGATGACGAACCGCAACATCCACCCAGATTGAGCCAACGCGTAAACAGTCTTGTAGACTTAAAGCCGGTTGCTCAAGACCATAGCTGTGATCATAAAGATCGTGGAATAACCAGCAATGGGCTATTTCATTAAGACTGCCTGGAAAATGGGGGATAGATACCCGATGATCCCGTCCATCGCCTAAGCCCCATTTCTTATCTAAATGTTTTAGGCTCATGGTTCGCTGGGTCAAAAAATTGTCGTCATCTTCATCAAATTCGGGATCATCTTCGCGTAGGGTAAAGTAAAGCGTCGCATCAATTTCGTAATCATTTAAAGCATCATTACTATCAGAAACACGAGCTGCGACATGTAAATCTTCTTTTGCGCCCAAATCGCATAAGTAGTGTTCAATCTCAGCCAGCCTATCATTAAAGCGCAGCAATTCGCTGATTTCGTCTGTGGTGAATTCGCTTTTGTTCTGAGCCGAGTCAAAGTGCTTTGGTAATTCACGCAGTTGACGCCGCATACTGCCAAGGTAAGATTCCAAGTTACAAATTTGTTCCTGAAAATTTACTAATATTTCGCGTTGTTTGGGTGTCATTATTACTCTCTTATCTTGCCATTCGACGTTCATGGTCATCAGCCACTCGATTCTAAAACATCGCCATTTGCTTATATTAGACTTCCTCTCTTTAAGCAGTTTTTCGTAGTCGGCAAGAAATGCCTTGTTGTTCGA